>CAMWVO010000028.1 GCA_947177695.1 uncultured Clostridia bacterium | reverse complement strand
GGCTATGCTTGAAAAAATGCAGATGGCTCTCGACGAATTCGACACGCTTCAGATCGACGAAGTTATTGAGGAAATGTCGAAGTTCAAATATCCCGATGAAAACGCGCTTTTCTTTGAACAGCTGAAAAAATCGGCGGAAGAAAGCAATATTGACGACTGTCTGAATATCGTCAACCAGTGGGGCACGATCCTTGTCAATTCCATTTCCGACGGCGATAAGGTCATTCATATGCTGGGAGACCTGCAAAACGCTCTGGACAAATTTGACACTCTTGAAGTGGACGATGTTATAGAAAAAATGGCGAAAAACTCATTCCCGTATTCGGGTATCAGCAAGTCCTATTTTGAGAGCTTGCAGGAAGCGGCGAAAAACGGCGATTTTGAAATGTGCGCTGAAATTGCTGATCATTGGAGCAAAGCGATAGTTGATATTTACAGCTGATATTTACCGAGAATAAGAGCTTGTTCTTACAGGTACGTCATATGCCTGTGAGAACAAGCTCTGAAAATTTGCAGCCTTTGGAAGTATTTATAAATATCGTTATAATGACAAATGCAGCGGATTGTGTTAAACGGCTATGGATTCGGTTCCATAGCCGTTTATACCTAAAGCTTCCTTAGTACCAGTCGTGCTTTTCATTTCGGTCAAGAGCGTTTATTTTTTCCATTTCCCCGTCGGTAAGTTCAAAATCAAACAGCTCGGTATTTTCCTTGATGTGGTCGGGATTGCTCGATCCGGGAATTACTACAACACCCTTTTGCAGATTCCACCGCAGTATCACCTGCGCCGAGGATTTGCCATGGGCTTCTGCAATTTCGGAAATGACCTCGTCCCCAAGAAGCTCCTTTGTATACCCTCTGCCGCCGAGAGGATACCAGCCCTGCACAACGATACCAAGGTCGTGAATGTAGGGTATAACATCATTCTCCTGATAGTAAGGATGTATCTCATTCTGCACAAGAGCGGGAGTAATGCTTACCTGCGGCAGAAAGTCCTCAAGCTCTTCAACGTACCAGTTCGACAAGCCTATGGAGCGTATCTTTCCCTCGCTTACGGCGTTTTCCATAGCCTTGTACGCCTTTACATCGTCCGTGCCAGGGTGGTGCAGAAGCATCATATCAATGTACTCAATATCAAGCTTTTCAAGAGCCTGCTCGATAGCTGCTTCCGGATCTGAAAATTGGTTTGGATAAAGCTTTGTAACAACGAAAATTTCCTCACGGGGAATTCCCGAATTTCGGACAGCCTCGCCAACACTTTCCTCGTTGTGGTACATATATGCCGTGTCAATAAGCCGCACGCCGTTTTCCAGAGCCGCCGTCACGGATCTGACACATTCCTCGCCTGTAAGACTGTAAGTGCCGAGACCGTAAATCGGCATTTCATAGCCGCTGTTGAGGGTGACGGTTTTTGTCTCAAAATCAAATTCGATATTATTTTTCAAGGGATTTTCCTCCTGCCTTTCCGGTTTGCTTTCGGACTTGCTTTCCGCTTTTTCGGGAACGGCAGTACTCGTTTTTGCACTTGTTGCCGCTGCTGCCGAATTTTCCGCAGTAACCTCCTGTGCGGAATTTCCGCAGGCTGTCATTGTAAAAGCAAGGGAAAAGGTCAGAACTAAATCAAAAAACTTTTTCATTTTAATTTTCCCTTTCCTTATCGTTTTCCGAAATTGTTTTCAGTATTTTTGCGGGAACTCCGCCTACAACGGTCATTGGCGGAACGTCCTTTGTTACCACAGCCCCCGCCGCAACCACCGACCAGTCACCGATAGTAACACCATGCAAAACAGTTGCGTTTGAACCTATCCAGACGTGCTTTCCGATTTTTATGGGAGCATAGTGGTTGACCCTGTTCATTGAGGGATTTAAGTCGTGGTTTATTGTGGCAAGTACGACGTTGTGCCCGATAAGCGCACTGTCGCCGATCTCAATCCCGCCCTGATCCTGAAAATGACAACCCGAATTGATAAAAACGTCCCTGCCTATTTTGATATTTTTGCCGAAGTCCGTGTAAAACGGCGGGAACATACGGAATTTATCGTCAATTTTTCTGCCTGTGAGCCGTCCCATAATTTTGCGAATTTCATCGGGAGTATGATACTGATTATTCAATTCCATGCCGATTTTTATTGCCTCTTGAAAAAGTTCCTGAGCGTATTTGTCACGCTCTGCATTTTCGGGCGGGTTGTCGCAGAAGCCTGCTATTACTTCATTTATTGTCATTGGAGAAATTTCCTTTCTGCAATTTTATTTCAGATTATCTTTGAAAAACTGCTCCATTTTATCAAATGGGATAATGTCTGTTCTGTCGTACAGATCGGTATGCACAGCGCCCGGGATAATAAGCAGCTCCTTGTTTTCGGGACAGGGATTGCCGTTCATCATATTTGCAAAAGCGTCTTTGCTGAAATAACAGGAGTGAGCTTTTTCGCCGTGGATAACAAGTACCGCACTTCGTATCTCATTGCTGTAGCAAAGAATAGGCTGATTGAGGAACGACATACAGCCTGTCTTGTTCCAGCCGCCGTTGGAATTGAGAGAGCGAACATGATAGCCTCTTTTGGTTTTGTAGTAATCGTAATAATCCTTTACAAAGAAAGGAGCGTCGTCGGGCAATGGGTCAACAACTCCGCCGCCAAGCTCATAGCTGCCGCTTTTGTAGTCGGCAATGCGCTGCGCATTAAGAGCCTTTTTTGTCTCATAGCGGACGTCGGGACTGTCTCCCTCGTCAAAATATCCCTTTGCATTTACCCTGCTCATATCGTACATTGTGGAAGCGACTGTCGCCTTTATGCGTGTGTCAAGGGCGGCAACGTTCAGAGCCATTCCTCCCCAGCCGCATATTCCGATAACGCCGATACGCTCGGGGTAAACATTTTCCTGAACGAACAGAAAATCCACCGCCGCCTGAAAGTCCTCGGTATTTATGTCGGGGGAAGCCATATATCTTGGAGCACCGCCGCTTTCTCCCGTAAAGGACGGGTCAAACGCAATAGTGAGGAACCCCCGTTCCGCCATTGTCTGGGCGTACAGTCCCGCAGACTGCTCCTTTACCGCGCCGAACGGTCCGCAGACAGCGATCGCCGCAAGCTTTCCGTCAGCATTTTTAGGTACGTACATATCTGCCGCCAGCGTAATTCCATAGCGGTTATGGAACGTTACCTTGCTGTGGTCAACCTTTTCGCTTCTCGGGAAAGTCTTATCCCATTCGTTTGTAAGTTCGAGCTTTTCAATGTTTGCCATAAGATTACCAACCTTTCTTTAATCGACACGGGGGACATAATTTCTCAATCTTGTAAACAAGAAAATCAAGACTGTCCACCCGCTTTTGATTTGCGTGTATCTCTTCAAGCAGACGTTTTTTCTGCGGCTTTATGAGTGCAAGAGCCTGTTCGTATTTTTCCGCAAGAATAAGCTCCGTGCACCTTTCTGCCGTCTCCTTTTCACAGCCTGCGTCGGAAAGATTTTGAAAAATAATGCCGTATCTGTCGGACGCTTCCGCCATTTTAAACGCCTCCTGTCAGAACCTGTCTTCACAATATATGCACACGTCTTTTGGGTAATCTTTTGCCGCTGACGGCGTTAAAAATCCTTGAAATACCCGCGTATTCCTGCGGATTTTTGCCTTGTCATCGACAAAATCTTACCCAAAATTCGCACGCATATCTTATGAAGACAGGTTCTAAGTTCTGATATTAGTATACCACGCATTGGTCAATATGTCTAATACCTGTTTTTTATTTCTCATTATTCTTGACAGGAATAATGCTTTGCAGTATAATTATTATGGAAACAAAACTGCGCACACATTGACAAACCTCCCCAAAAATGATATATTTATATAAGCATTATGATATGCAAATTTTAATGAAAGGAGGAGTTTTAATTATGAATAAACAAACATTGAAACAATTTGGGAGGGTTATGTATTTTTAGTCCTTCCAAAAGAGGAGGATATTATGAACACAGAAACCGATACAATGCTTGAAACAGTCAATAAAATAATCAAGAGCAATTTTGGCTGCTGCGCCGAGGAAATAAGGAAATTTGAAAATGTTACTAATAATTTCGTATATTCCTTTACCGTATCAGGCAGGCATTATATTCTAAAGCTATTCAGAAGTACGGACTGGCCCGAGGACGGCAAAGTTCAATTTGTAAATCAAATTTTAACTCTGAATAATATTCCCTGCGCCGAACTGAAAGCATACAGCCGAAACGACCAAATATATCCGAACGGTTACCTGATAGAGCGTGAGATAAAGGGAACAGCTGCTGACAAAATATTGTTTGACAGAGAGCAGGAAATCAAGCTTTTTGCCAAATTAGCGGAACTGGTTTCTTCCGTCCACAGCATACACATAAAAAACTTTGGGTATATAGGCAGCGGTATTGCCTGTTATGACAGCATGACAGATTTCTTTGAGGACGAATTTGACAGAATTGAAAGCGAATTAAAGGACACAATATCGGAAATTCAGTTAAGAAAAATGAAAAGGAAGTTCTTTGATATGCTGCGTGATTTTGACGACTTGCCGTCTGTTTTGTGTCATGGAGATTTGTCAAAGAAAAACGTTATTGTGCAGGATAACGGCGAGATATTGCTTATCGACTGGGACGATGCAATGGCGTTCAACTGGATGGCGGATATTTCCCGATTGACATTCTGGATGAAGCTGAATTACAGCGAGCAGGAAAGCGTTTTGTTAAGAAATACATTTTTGGAACATTACCGTACCTCTTACCGCAAATCTGAATTTGATACTTTTGAAAGCACGTTCCATATATATTCCGCTTTGGATTCTCTGATCTTTTTTAAAAGCATTGGTGATAAAGAAACAGAAAACCGTTTAAAAGGCTATCTCGACAGCTTGGATTTGCAATAAGGAGGCGGACTGTAACGTGAATATTTTGAGAGCAAGCTCCGAGGAAGAAATGATCGCGGAATTTTTAAAGGCAGAGTACCGCTCCGAGAGATTTTCGGAGCAAATCAAAGAAATTATGAACGCGCTTTCTTTTAACGAGAGCATAATATTATCTGTTGATCTGAACAGCGCCGCTGAAAATGCTGCAAGAAAAAAGCTGTTGGGAGAATTTCGCGGATACGGCTTGAACCGTGAATTATTTGAAAGATTTCCCACAAAAATCAGCTGGAGCTTATGCAATTTTGTAAGCGGCGACCTGAACAAGATAAGGTACATTGATTACAGCTACTGGAACGAATTATCGCAGGGGACGCGCTCGCCTTTGAAAGCCGCGCAGACTGTTTTAACCGGAACTGAAATTTATGAGCAGAGCAATGCGGGTTTTGTTAAGGCTGCGGAATTTCTAAAAAGCGGCGGTAAATTTCCAAGAACGATTTTATTAACGTCTGACTTTGAGCATTTTGTTATTGTGGAGGGGCATTTGAGAATAACGGCTTTTGCATTGGCTCCCGAATGTTTTAATAATATTGAATGCTTTGTCGGGGAATGCCGCAGCGATGATTTGAAAAAATGGCTTTGATCCTAATCACCGAAGCTGCGCGGCGTTAATAACGTCCGCAGCTTCTTTTTCAATATATAACAAAAAGCCTTACGGTCAGCAATAATACCGACAAGCTGTTATGAGGAAACATTTTTTAATAAAAGTACTTGACAAATCGGAGATGATAAAATGGAACTGCGCACGTTAAGATATTTTCTGGAAATCGCACGGGAGGAAAACATGACAAGAGCCTCCGAGACCCTGCACGTTTCTCAGCCGTCTCTTTCAAAGGAAATGAAAGCGTTGGAGGAGGAGCTTGGCAAAAAGCTCTTTATCCGAAAAAACGGCGGATTGCGGCTTACCGACGAGGGTATGCTTCTGCGAAAGCGTGCGGAGGATATTATTGAAATGACCGACAAGACCGTGGCGGAATTTTCTTCCTTGGACGAAATAAACGGCGGCGATATTTATATAGGCTGCGCCGAATCATATCTGATAAAATATCTTGCGCAGGCTGTAAAAAGTTTTACCGAAAAATATCCTATGCTGCGGTATCATCTTTCAAGCGGAAACACCGAACAGGTCGCCGAAAAATTGGACAGGGGTCTGCTGGACTTGGCGTTTATTGTTGAACCTCCCGACCTGTCGAAGTATAATTACCTTGAAGTGCAGGGTGCGGACGTGTGGGGCGTTGTTATGCGGCGGGACTGTCCCCTTGCAAAAAAGAAAACCGTTCGTGCGGAGGACTTGTACGGTCTGCCGCTGATATGCTCCGATCAGGCGATGAGAGTGGATATTCCCCGCTGGTGCGGAGAGAATGCGGAAAAGCTCAGCTTTTCGGGTACTCTCAATCTCTGCTATAACGGCGCGGTTTTTGTCCGCGAGGGACTTGGCTATATGCTGACCTTTGACAAGCTTACGGACACAAGCAAGGAAAGCGGACTTTGTTTCCGTCCCCTTGAACCGAGGCTTGAAACTAAAATGTATATTATCTGGAAAAAGTATCAGGTGTTTTCGCCTATTGCGGAATTGTTTGTTAAAGAATTGTGCAGTAGATTTGAGGGGAAGTAAATTTTAAAACATCTAAAAATTTTAATAAACTCACAGGCTATTTTGTGAACCCTGTGGGGTTATTTTTTGGCAAATCGGCAATCGTGGTTCATGCTCCAAACAAGTCGAGCAGATAAAGGGCACAGCAGATTGACGCTTACTATATTCCCACAGCAGACACCGACCGAGGGAAATACGACAAAAAGGAAAAGTCTGCGTAGATTTTCTGCGCAGACTTTCAAATTAAATGTAAATACTTCTGTACTTACCCCGACTTGCCTTTAGAGCAGCTTTATTTTTTACGCGGCGTTTCTGCTTTGATAGTAATTGTCAAATACATCTCCGCTGCTTCTGACCTGCTCGGAGCCAAGGTAAAGCTTTCCGTCGTAAATGTAGTAAATATCGCTGAGCTGTCCGCCCATAAACTCGCTATAGGCGGAATCGTAGTCGCTTTCCGACGCTTTTGAGGAATTCACATACGTTTCCGTGCGTTTCAGATCTTCGCGCGGAGAGTCCGCCGTCCAGACCGCTTCAAAAAATTCCGCCATGCTTCCGTCGCCGTATAGTGCGAATACCTTTTCATTTTTCAGAAAGTAGGAATGTGTATAGTCCGAAAACATCAGCATACAGGAATTTGTTCCGTCATACATAAAATATGTGCTGCCGTCTCTTGAAAAGCCGTCGGTCAGAAGCAGCGGCGTAAGGTCTGCGCTGTAAAACCGCACCTCATTGTAGCCCTGATCACCCTTTGAAAGCACGGCGAAAAACTCGTCGGAGCCGTCGCGGTCAATATCAATTACGCCATAGGTAATTGAATTGCTCAGGCTTTCGCTTTTAAGAGAAGCTTCAAGGGCTTGCAGACTTTCGCGCAATTCTTCGGGAGATGCCGCGGAGACCGCCGGTGTCTCTGTCTGACGTTGTGTACCTGCTTTCTCGATAGTCAGAGTTTTAAGTATCTCCTCGCATATCCAGCGGGTCATGAACAGATCGTCGGGATAGGCGTAGACGTTAATGGAGTACCCGCCGCGGTCAACGGTGTAAATGTACTGCTCCAGCTCTCTCTGCATTTCGGAGGAATACTTCCATGTGTGGTAGAAATCGGTGTAGAGCAGGTTGTCGCCCTCGTAATGCTCCTCGTCAAGGAGGGTTATCTCGTCACCGTAGGCGTAATCCGTGAGGAAGTCCACGCGGGGGATAGTTTCGCTTGCGGGGTAGGCGGGACCAAATTCAATTATCTTTATGTTTCCCGTATTGTAGTCTTTCAGCGGATATACGATACCGTTGTCCGCGCTCCAGTTTTGGGGCATTGAGAAGCGTACCGTCACGTCTCCGTCGTCCTGACCCGTGCTGCTTAGACCGCCCATGCCGTCGTAGTGCAGGATCGGTTCGGTAATGACAAAGCTGTCCATTCTAAGATTGTTCCTCACAGCGGCTTTCAGGTCGAAATTCGGGAGCGGAAAGCTTAAAGGCTCATTCGGCAGACCGAAGTCACCCAGATCAAAATTGGTATAGGCGCGGTAAATTTCGTATCCGCCGTCGGTTTTGTCGATCTCAAAATATGCGGTGTAGTCCTTAAAAGCGTTTTCGTTGAAGTCGGAAATATCGTCAACAATAATTCCAAGATCGTACTTGAAGTACGCCCAGTCTCTGGTCTCGGATATCGAACCGAAATTCTCAAGTCTGAGTATGACGCCGTTCAACTCGCGTATACCATGGCTTATGTAGCCTGCATTGTGGTACTTCACGGAATTTGCGTAATACAGCATATCGGGGTCGGAAATATAGTCGGTGGGCTCAAAGTCTCCAAGCTTGAGAAAATAGTTCCAGTAGTCGATAATGTACGGCTCGCATACTTCCTTTAAATATGTGGGTAATGAACCCGTGTCAGAAGTTTCAAAATCCGACGAAGCAAGCCTCCTTACCGCGGGAGAATTCAAAAGCTTCTCCGTGCCGTCTTTCAGATCAATATCGTAGGGAAGGCTTTGACTTAAGGTCTCAACAGAGTAATGCGCCCCTGTGCTGCCGTCGGCAACGGCTGTCATTCGGACAAATCCGTTGTCATCGTTGTACTCAAAATACGCGCTTCTGCCCCAGCTGCTTTCGCTGCCGTCCCATGTGTCTTTATAGGTAATTTCACACGGGACGGTCATCCATTTTGTGCCGTCAGGCTTAACGCCGCTTAGAAGGGTACTGCCGTCAGTATGGGAATCTCCCACCTCAATGCTTATAAGATCGTACCGTTCGTAAGCGTCAAGATCGTAGATCAATTTCAGCCGCAAATAGTTTTTCAGGTCGTCTCTGTCGGTGTACTTGCCGATATCAAAGCTTTCGTAGTTTACTCCGCCGTTGAAAACCGCATTGTAGTAGCTGTAGAGATAGTCCTCAAAAAGCCTTTCGGTAAGCTTTGCTGTGCCTGCCTTGAAGTCGAATTCGTAGGGAGGTTCACCGTCAGGTTCGCCGAGAGCCAAACGGTCTCCCGAACTTCCAAGCCAGCAGGAAGAAATGCGTACAGCGCCGTGCGTTTTGTAGTATTCAAAATATGCGGTTTCACTGATCACCTGCTCATTGCTATGGTCGGGAAAAGTATAGGTTATTTCGTAGGGAAGAGAAACCCACTCATGTCCGTCTGCCATTTCGCCGCGCTCAATTTCTCCGTCCTTAATAACGATATTTTTAAGATACAACCCGTCATATAGAGTTGTATCGCGTTTCAGCCTAAGATCCATATAGCTTATAAGGTCTCTGTTGTCGGTGTATGCCGAGGGCGGCAGCATATTTTCCGAAGTACGCATAAACGCCCATGTGTAGTGAGTTTCCAGATAATTGCTGAACATTTCTATTTCGTCTGTATAGAGTGTTTTTTTATTAAAGTAAATGCTTTCGGCTATCATTTCCAGCTCTTCGTCCGTGACCGCGCCCTCCTTGAACCGGATACCCACATAGACGGAAATATTTGTGTTATAGCCTAAAGCGGCATGATAACGGGTCTCAGTGCCTGTTTCCGGGTCTTTCGACGTAACGGAGGCAACACCGCTTCCTCCGTCTTGATCGGAGCGGACAGACTTGTAGTCACCGTACCAGCTTTTAAAATAATCAAGCACTATTTGCTCGTAAACTGTGCTGCGGTAATCTTCATCGCCGTTATAACCTATCTCAATTCTGCTGAAAGCTACAGTCCCCACAATTTGATCGTTTTCGTCCAGAATATTCCTGGGAGAGCTAAAGCCCTCCCAGTATGCCTTGACGTCCCCGGCGGGAGCGGCATACCGCCAGCCCGCCGGCATTAAGAAACGCACGTCAAAGGGTTTGTCCGAGGACGTTGTCCAGACAGCCATGCCAGTTGAGTTGAAAGGGAAAGTAATGTGCGTCGTATGCATTTCACGGGGGTTATCCTCTGCGCTGTTTTTTGCGTTTGTAAGCAGACACACAGCCGCAGCCGCCACGGCTATTACAGACACGGCTGTAACTATCACTGTAGGCTTTTTCGCGGCGAGAACTCCCTTTATTCGGGACTTGATATTGCTCTCCCCGAACGCAAGGATACCTCCGAGAGAGATGTGATTTTGACGCGCGGAAATGTTCAGAAGCGCGTTTGCGTAGTCCTTGCGCACGTCCCTGTCAAAGCGGGAGACCGCTCTCTCGTCGCAGGAAAGCTCCATGTCCTTTGTCATAAGCTTGTAGGACACCCACACAAGCGGATTGAACCAGTGTAGACAAAGCGCAGCCATCGCAATAAGCTTGACAATGTGGTCACCGCGGCGAATATGAGTGCGCTCGTGGGCGAGAATGTAGTCGGTGTCGGCTTCGGGAATGTCCTCGGGAAGATATATTTTCGGACGGACAGTACCGTACACAAAGGGCGTGCCGATATTTCCGCAGGTGTAGATGTTATCCCGCAGAAGCGTAGCCCCCGCAAGCTTTTTCCGTACCGAGAAATAGGAGATAACGGTGTACGCCGCCATGACCGCTACGCCCGCAAGCCACACTATTGCCGCCGCAAACAGCACGACCTGCATGGGGTCAGCGCTGTTTTCGGGAGTTGGGGGCGGCAGGCTTTCGGTTATCGCCTCGTTGACAGCGTCGTCCAAAATCGGCGGAGCGACAGTTACCTGCGGTTTTGGCGCGTGCTCGATATTTTGCGGGATATAGGTCATTTGAGTGGTCACTGTGTTTTCGGCGGTTTCGGGCTTCACCAGATTGAACAGGCTTGCCGCCGAGGAAAACGAAAACGGACAGAGCAGACGTATCCCCAGAATTATCCAAAGCGCGTAGGAAAACCGCTTGGGAAGCTTTTTCATAACAAGCCGCAGGACGATTATCGCTGCGGCTATGTACGCGCCCGTAATGCTCATGTTCAGTACGGTTTGAAATACAGCGGTCATTTTGATCCCTCCGTGTGGTCGTCGATAAGGCGTTTCAGCTCCTCGGCTTCGGAGCGGGTAAGCTTCTCACGGCTGAGAAACGCCGCTAAAAACATGGGCAGCGAGCCTCCGAAATTCTTGTTTATCACCGTCTCGGAGCTTTCGGACAGCGCGCCGTCCCGCCCGATACATGAGACTATCACGGCTTTCTCGCTTTTTATCGCGCCCTTGTTCACAAGCTTCTTGACGATAGTATACACCGTGGATTTTTTCCAGCCGTAGGCTTCCGCCGCCATAGCCACCACTTCGCCCGACTTGACGGGTTCGTTGTCCCAGATAAGCTTCATAAGCTTCATTTCGCTGTCTGTTATGTTCATAATGTTACTCCTTTTCCAAAACACGGTCTATTGTTGTAGACCTCTAAGAAAAGTCTATCACAATAGACCTGATTTGTCAATAGGTAAATAAAATTTTTTTGACGACTTTCGCAGTCGCGCTAAAATTTTTAGGCGGCGAAGCTGCCGACATCAGCTGGTCCAGCTGAGCCCAGCTGGCGAGGTTTCCAAAGGGCGAGG
>CAMWVO010000027.1 GCA_947177695.1 uncultured Clostridia bacterium | reverse complement strand
CTACTGTAACTATTTCAATTTGCTTTTTTATAGGTATTCTTTTAGCATATTTTTTGTTCCGGTAATAATGTCTTATATGGCTTATCAGTGTTTTAAAATCTTTTAATGTTTTCCGCGGCGTTATATCAAATAATATAAACGATCCGCAAATTGCTAAAAAAACAAACATTCCGCTTAAAATATGCATGATCTCCCTCCGCTTATAACTTTATTTGCTTTTGTAAAACATATCAACAATCCGCTTTTCTGCGCCGTTCTGTAAAAACTCATCATACAGACGGCTGCTGATTCCTGACGGTTCTTCAAAATGTCCGACCACAGTGGTTTTGCCGTCTTCAACAATGTTTTCGTCCACCACATATCTGAATAAAGTGCGGTAAACCAAAATGCCGTCGCGATAATCCTCTCCCTCTATTATTTCGGTAATTTTGCGGCTGCGATCCTCAAGCTGCCGCTGATAAACAATAATAGGAAACGCTTCGACCATAAGCTTCATCAATGTTTCATCAGAAAATTCATACGCTCTTTTTGCAAGTGTAGTCATTCTCATATAAGCTCCCGCCGCAGTTTTGGCGTGGATCGTTGTTATGACCGTATGACCCGTTCTTGATGCTTCCTGTGCAGCAAATGCCTCACGGCTTCTCATTTCGCCAACACATATAATATCGGGATCAAAACGAAGTGAAAAGTCCAGCAGATCCTCTTGTGTAACATCGTTATTGCCGTCAACGGTTGATTTGGTCAGTGTATGGACAACGCTGTTCCTCACTGTTCCGTCATTGTTCCGTCTTATAAGGTCAAATTCACGGCTTCCCTCTTCAATTGTATAAATGCGCTTATCATCAGGTATGGTTGAAAGAAGCCAGCCCGCCGTAGAAGTCTTGCCTGAACCCGTATTTCCTGCTATACAAATGCTTATGCCATATCTTAATGCCGACGAAAGAAACTCAAGCATTCTGTCGGTAGCTGTTCCTTCCGACAGCTTTTCACGCGACAGCGCCTTTGAACCTACTATCCTTATTGAAGCGGATATGCCCGTGTCCTCATCAAGCACAGGACTTTTAAGCGCCGAAATACGAATATTTTTAGCCAATGAACCTATTGCCGTAGGATTACCGTCATCAATAACTGTATTGCTTACCTGAAGCATTCTGCGGACAACATCAACTGCGTGCTGCGGATCGTTAAATTTTTCGTTGGATTTGAATTTAGTCCCGTCAGCAATTATTTCAATATCGTCCCATGAGTTTATATTTATTTCCTCAAGCTTGTACTCTCCTGCGTTATCTAACCAGTCTGTAATGAATGAAAATTCCGCCATATCCTTGTAAAGCTTATCAACTAATTCATTCAAATCATGACATTCCCGGCAGCGGATATTTTGTGTTATAAGGTACTGATTTATATACTCCTTAACAAGCGATTTATCTGTCTTTGTCATATCCGAAGCCAGAATATCCTGATATGTAGTTGCCATAAAAGCTTGAACATCTTTTAAAATATCCGCATAATAACGGAACGAAAAACCCTTGCCTTCATTATATTTGTCAATATCACTCTCTGACGTGGATTTAAATATTTCTTTATTATTCAGATAATTGCTGCTTTTCTGTCCGATAAAATCTTCCAAATCAATGCTCATTTATTTTTACCTTTCCTGTCTGATGTTTTATCTTTGTTATCTGCCGAACCGACTGCAAGTGAATTGTAAATATCGGATATTTTCTTTTCAAATTTTATCCCGTCGCTGCGTCCGAAATTTTTAATAAGTTCTCCTGCGATCATTTTATTTTCGGCTTCATAAGAATAACCCAAAATAAAATCAAAATTCCCCATAATAGACATGATCTCCGTTTCAGGAGAAATATTTTTTACGTTTCCGAGAACTTTAATATGTTCTTCATATCTGAACCGCTCATCTCTATAGATGTTCTGTGCCGCTTTCATGTATGCAATACCCTTTGCGTCCGCGGTCATGACGCGTATTACAGCGTCCGATATTTCCAAGCCCGTAAGCGTAACCATATTTTCAAGAGGATTTGATGTTCCGTCAATAATAAGATAATCAGTTTGCGCACTTAGCTTGTTTATTAAGTGAATAACGCTTTCTTTTGAAAATTCATTATATGTAATATAATTTTCGGCGGAAGACAGCCCCATAAAAGCAAGATATTCCGTCTTGTCGTGCGGCTTTATTCGCTGAGCCAGCTCAACGTCGGTGTACCTGTTTGACATAAGAAGCGGACCTATCGAATCAGCGGAAGTAAATTTACCTCTGGGCATATACACGGATAATCCCGGAACAAGCTTGTCCCCATTCAGAATAACTGCATTTTTTTTATCAGACGAAATGCAGGCGCCCAATGCAAGTGATAAAATTGTTTTTCCGCTTGCAGGACTTCCCCAGACCGTTATGATTTTTGCGCTCACTTTTCTTCCCCCAGTCTGCTGTATTTATGCCCATCTTTAAGCAGTTCATTTTGTTTGCCGAGCAATTGTTCCGCTTTTTCGGTATCTGCCCTTGCCGCAAGCGCATAATGTATCCCATAGCTGCTGTTATATTCAGCCAAAAGCATAGCTTGATCAAGATCAAGTTCAAAGGTAATAACCGATGGAATTTTGCTTCCGCCGGATTCGGCATTGTCGCTTATGTCAGAGGCTTCTGAATTGGAAACTGAAATTACTTTGACATAATTAAGATATGAGTCAATAAAAACGCTGTCATTGTCGGAATAAATAAGTAATGTGAGAACATCGCCCTCTCTGATTTTTCCCGCGACACCGGCTGACAATGAGGAAACCCCTGCCGAAACCGCAAAGCGGTTATCATCAAGAGTTCTTATAGCCATATCGGTATAAGGATATTGCGATGAGATTTTTTGAGAAGTAATTATATCATTTGCGTAAATATCGCATGACGCATATATTTTCCCGCTGTTTTGTGTAAAAACCGCCGTATCGGAAGCGTTTCCGCTTTGATTTATTACAGTATAAAAGCTTCCGGAGGCATACGGAACGTCTCCTCGGCTTATATTGTGCTCTGTAAGCATAGCGATGCTGATCTCGCTTCCCTTTGGAATGAAGTCTCTTGCAATAACAACGGTTATTTTTTGACTGGCAGAGCTTGACAACAGCGGCACTCCTATAAAGCCTATGGCAAATGCCGCAATAATACACAAACAGCCTATTACAAAACGGTTTTTCAAAAAACGCATAACTAAATCACCTTATCTTTTTATATAAACATAAGTTCTGACCCGTTTATCAGACACAATTCATTCGGGGTAGCGTTAACATCCAGTATATTCCCCGTACTTCTGTCACACAGCACAGAATCGTACGACGGCATAAACATATTGTTCGTCAATTCGCCGCAGACTTGCTTCAGCATATCCGTTATCTGAGATATTTCGGCTTCGCACGGCAAATACACATCATAAGATTTGCATACTGCGGGAAAATATATACTGACCAGTATTTTATTCATTGTCGTCCTCCTTTGAAATTTCGGAACATATCAGTTTTACACAGCTTATTTTCTTTTTGGATACGACATATCCGCCATTAAGAATTTCATCGGATTTTTCATAAGGTTTAACGGAAGGCAGTATATACTGCTCCGAATATCCGCCGCCTGCCCAAATATAACTGTTCTGATTTTTGCGTTCCGCAAAACTCATTATTTCTTTCAGAGAACTCAGATCGCTTACCTTGTCATAAATGATATATCTGAAATTGTGCTTGGTACCGACCCTCTCAAGCATATTGACAAGTTCGTCCTTAATGTCTGAATTAAGCGTGCTCAACAGTCTTCCTATGCCGCAGAACAAAATTGCACGTTCGTCATATTGAGGAATTGGTTTGCCCGCATGAACACAGTCATTGTAATTATTATGCCTGTGCAAAGCCACCTCAAAAATCTCATGAATAAATTTTGCGGAATTTTCTTTTCCGTGAACATAGTTATAATTCATATTGCAATTTGCAAATGTGTCAAAACAATCGACAACGGTCAGCCTGTCGGCATAACACATTGAAAGGACTTCGGCAACACCCTGGACAACAGCGCTGTCAAACATTGATTTATGTGCAATAACCGAAAATTTTTCCGAAAAATCGAAATAAACCGGTTCGGCTTCAACAGATGAAAGTCCAACAGGGACTGCGTTAAGGGCGACGGGCATAAGATCGTTTCCGCGGATATATTCACAGGTATAATATTTAGGAAGTACAGGTACCTTTAATGCCGCTGTTCCGCCGTACTCTGTTTGCTTGCTGATGCAAAGCTCATTAAAATAATCCGATTGCTTTTCCGGCGGAGCCGCAAACGCTGTTTGAAATTCATACACCTGTTCTCCGATCTGTGCCAGTCCCCGTCCTTTGCATTGAGCCGGGCGAAGCCGTCCCGCTTTGCTGAAAATAATTGAATATGCCTCATCGTTAAGCTGCATTGTAATTTTCTGTCTGAAATTCTGCAGGACAGAAAAACCTAAAGCATTCACAAGAACCGCCGTCACAACAAAGCTTATTCCTAACTTTCCGAGCTGCAGCAGAGAGGTGTCAAATATTCCGTTTATATATTCGCTGAATGCGCCGTAATTATTTATAATTACAATGATTTCCGGGATTTTTGATTTATTCTCACAATATGTGTGATAATCTCCGTTATAATCAAGAAATAATTTTTTGCGGATATCAGCCTGACGTTTTATAAATAAAATCAAATTTTTTATACGATCTGCATTTGACGGCACAATAATTTCGCCTATATGGGGCAGGTCTTTAAGCTGAATAAGCGTTTCTGCGCCGAAATCTATAACATAGAAATTTACGTCCTGCGGAGAATATTTTTCTGCCATTGAACATATCATCGACATAATAAACGACGACTTGCCGGACCCTGACGAACCGTATATGACAATGTTTCCGTCCTCCAAAGGAGATACGGAAAATAAATTCTGTTCCTGCTTTTCCGGAGCGTCATAAAGCGCAATATCAGCATAGTGAGAAAATGATGACTTGCCTTTTACACTTTTTGCGCAGATGTCACTGAAGTACAGCTTGTCCGAAATAGGAGGAAGCCACATAGGTCTTGCTGATATTCCCTCGCTTTCGGCTGTTTTTTCTATGTATTCAAGTACAGCGTCAAGCTGCTTTGTCGGCGTCTTTTGTTCATTTTCCTTTTCGTGATCTTTTGCGCCGTTGATATCCGCAGCGGACGATTGGGCAATTTTTCTGCCGCAGCGGTCAATTACCGTTATTCCCACATCGGAAGC
Organism: uncultured Clostridia bacterium; assembly: GCA_947177695.1. GTDB lineage: Bacteria > Bacillota > Clostridia > Oscillospirales > Ruminococcaceae > RGIG8773. The sequence goes on along the minus strand of CAMWVO010000027.1, from coordinate 6,229 downwards.
AATATGCGCTTCTTCGTCCGGACGATATACCGCGCCGCACCATGCGGACTGTCCCATAACAAAAATTTCGTTATATCCGACCTGCAAATAGAATCTGCCTGTTTTTGTAAGAGCCGCCGCGTCCGGACGTTTGATCATATCCGTACTGTCCGCTGCGTCCTGAACCTTTAAGCAAACCTTAAACCGACTGTTGCTCCAGATCTGGTCGCTTACAACTCCGCTTGGCTTTTGTGTGGCAAGTATAAGGTGTACTCCGAGAGATCGTCCTATTCTGGCGGTACTTATCAGCTTATCCATAAATTCGGGCTGCTGTGATTTTAATTCGGCAAATTCATCTGAAATAATAAATAAATGAGACATCGGTTCCGAAACCATTCCTGAACGGTACAGCTTCTGATATTTATATATGTCGAGGTTTGTCATTTCAAGCTTTTCGCCCGTTTCGGCAAGAACATGCTCCCTGCGCTTGAGTTCGCTTTCAATTGAAACAAGCGCTCTTGCAATTCCAGAGCCGTCAAGGTTTGTGATCATTCCTGCAAGATGGGGCAGCTTTTTGAAAGCCTTTGACATTCCTCCGCCCTTATAATCTATAAGAATAAATGAAACTTCCTCGGGACTGTAATTTAAAGCCATTGAAAGAATATATGTCATTATGAATTCGGATTTTCCCGAACCTGTCATACCTGCCACAAGTCCGTGAGGACCGTGTCCGTCCTGGTGCAGGTCAAGATAACACGCGTCTCCGTTTTCGTCAATTCCAACCGCAGTTTTAAGAGAATTAACAGGATTATTGTCATGCCACCTTTGAGCACAGTTAAGATGCTCGCATTTTACAGCGCCCATAAGTTCCATAAATGTTATCATATTCGGAAGCTCAAAGGATTTATCTGATTTTGCAAGACGAATATTTGCAAGCGAAACTGCGCTTTTCAAACACTGTGCAGGATCGATATGCGGATACAGTTCAATGTTAATAACCGTTCCGTCGGGATTGTGTATCTCCGAAATTTGTTTTGTGATATTTATTACTTTCCTGCATTCTTTCGGGAGATATTTCATTTCGTCATAAAGAGCAATAATACTGAATCCGCAATAATCAGGTGAATTAAGTATTTTGCTTATAAACGATGTTTTCGCAGCAAGCTTCCTGTCACATGATATTACCACATAGGCACAATTTGTACCGTTTAACATGCATTTTTCAAGTTCGGAAGAAATAAACTTCATATCCTCCGTATCAGCCGCAATATAACGTATCTCTCCGCCGCCGCTGTTTATGTGAGGAAGCCAGCGCATAAATTCCCACTTGAAATAGTCCTCCTCATTTGCAATTACAACAAACCGCACCTCGTCATAGCTGTGCAAAGCAGCCGTCTGAATTATTATGCTGCGCACATATGCTTCCGCTTCGTCTCTGTCTCCTATAATTCCCAATATGTAATCGTCTTTAAGAGATATTGTTATAGGGACATCATAAATAACTGTTTTTTCATTTGCAAGACCGGCTGCAAGCTCATATAAAGGATCATTCTCCAGCGAAAAACTCTTTTCACGAAAATTAAGCCTGATATTTGCGTCAATACTTCCTTTTCCCGCAATAAAAGAAAGAAAATCACTCTGACCGCTTATGCGTTCCCAAAGACTGCGGTCACGATATTCAATACGGCGCAATAGTTCTTCTGCCTGAGGATTTGAAGAAATAATATTTTCCTTTTGCTTAAAAGCTGTTCTTTCAATTTTTTCTCTGATGCTCTTAATGTATTCAGCATATGCGGCTGTACGGATTTTCTCTTTTTTCTTACTGCGTTTTTTCTCTGCACTTTTTGAAAGGACAGGCCACATTACCGAACCAAGAACCATGCTGCCCGCCATAATTATAGTTGGGGCTGCACTCATTACAGTTCCGCCGTTGCTGATATTATTTGCAATACTGAAGCCGGCGGTTGCGACAGAAGCCATACCCATAGTAAGAGACGGTCCGATTGAAAATATTGCGGGAGACGTATCGGCAGCAGCTTTTGACGGCGGCAATTCAATATCAATTATTGCGCTGTCACTTGTCCTGCAAAAACGAGGAGAGCAATAAAACAAATTATCAGCCTTATCCTCCGCAATTTCATGGGTTTCTTTTATCTGTCCTTTCGGAACACTAAATTCATTTAAAATATCTTCGTCTGTTTTTTGAATGTATTTTTCATAGTTACAGCAAATAAAATCCCTGCCGGCAATTATTTTTATCCCACCCACATATATCTGTGTTCCCGCCTCAATTTCACCTGTATGGGCGGAATATCCGTTTATATATACATTACCTGTAAAGTCCGAAACGGAAAATTTACCGTCTGCATATGACATAGATATATGTGAATCTTTGATCAACGGAAAATGTTCAGAATAATAGCACAGTGTATTATCAGTATGACCGCCGACAGTTACTGCGCATTCGCCGTTTATTGTTTTCTTGAAAAATGTACTGTACGCAATTTCGTCCTCCTCAATAATAAGCGCAGCTTTTGTATATGTCCTTTTAATAATAACGTCAAATACTCCGCTGACTGCCGAAAGCTCATTTGTATCATTTTCAAACTTAGCATATACAGAAGTTTTTAATATCCATTTGCCGTCAATACCCTCTGCTGAAACAATTTGTTCTGTTTTTCCAATAGCATTTATGTGATTTAAGCAATATTTCCCGCTTATCTTTTCAGGTAAACGCAAAGTGTACATTCTGTCTTGTTCAAGCAATACTAAAATCATAAATATAAATTCCCTTCATTGCTTAATTTATTTTTCGGTCAAGCTCCGGCGCTGAAAGATAATTCAGTGCATTTTCTAAAGTTTTTTTCACGTCTGATATTTTTATATCCCGCCAGTTTTTGTTTCCGATTATTCCTGAAAGCATATTTCCTAACATATTTTCGGCATTTATCGGCATTTGCAGTTCCAAAAATAAACTCCTGTCATGTTCGGCTTTTAAAAGATCAAAATAATTCGGATTATCGTTAAAATAATTCATATACGGAAGTCTGCCGCCATTAAACATTTTGTAAAGCATTACTGCAAGTGAATATATACTGCCGTTATCGTCAAGTCTGCAATCAGCCGGAATATACATTGAATATCCAATAGCGGCAGGACTGTCAATAAAGCAGCGCTGAAGCGCCCTGTCAAATTCCGCCCCGGGCACCGCGCTTCCGTTATTGTCAATAAAAATATTTGATTCAAAAACACTGCCGAACAGAATATTATTGCGTTCAAATTCTAAAAGAAAACCGCATATATCCAAAGAAATTTTTATAACGTCTCTTACGCTTATATGCTGCTGTTTTATTTTAAGAGAAAGCGGCATGAGATCATTATAATGAAAAAACATATGACATTCTTTCTTATTTGAAGATAAAAAACTGCTGATCCCCAAATTCGGACAAGGAAGACTGCATAATTTGCAGGCGCGTTTAAAACGTTCCATCTCATCATTGCAAAGCCGTACTGCAAGATCAGGTATATTAACCGCTTTTTTCCCCAAAATCAATGCATATCTGTCAGAATAATACATTTCCGATATATTCATATACCGAACGCATATTTTTTTGCCGTTTGAGATATCTACGGCAGAATAATAATCACTTCCTAAAAAGGAATCCGTTTTTTCGGAAAGACGATAATTTCCTATCAGACAACCGCTGAAATCATAGCTTCCGATAAATGCATCGGGTATAAAGTCTCCGCTCTCCACAGCCCTTCCCGCGGCGTCTGAAGCCAAACCGAAGTTGTTCACTACCGCACCCTCAATGCTGAGATTTACAAAGCACTTTTCACAGAAACGAAAATCTTCGGTCACTTCAGCACCGCAATTTTTACAAAACAGCAATTTATATTCACTCACTTTTTCTGGTTGGTGTCGGATTTTGAGGCATACCAGTTGTCGTAAATATTTCCGTCTATATAAAGCGTATAAGTTTCATGGTCGTATATTTGACCCGCAGGAGTCCAATAGTCAAACCAAATGACCTCCACCTTATACTCCGTATTGTCAGGAAACCATACGGGTATAAAATGCACACGGCTTTTCATCAGTTGGGGTCCTCCATTGCTGTCGTTTATGTCTTCAATATTAACTTTTTCATTCAGAGAATTACTGTTATGCGAAAGAGCATGAACACTGTCATAAGTGGAAGCGTTGCCGTCAAACCATTCATACATATGTGTTTCGATCGTGCTCAGATAATTTGGAGAGTAATTGAATTCCGGATAAAGCATTACTCCGTTTTGAAACATTGTGCATGACCTTTTAATTATTTCCTCATCTTCCGGAGCAACATAAATTATAATAAGTCCATTTTTAGTTTGTCCTTGATAATTTTCCTTGAAACCATATGTAAATCCGTATCCGGACGGAATAAATTTATATGTTTTTCCGTTATCCGCATTGCGTATTTTTTGAGGAACATTATTTAAAACTATAATAGGATTTGTTGTTCCGGAAGTCCATGAATCCGTATATTCCTGTACTGTGATCCATGAATTGGCTTGAAACTGTTTTAATTTTAACTTGACCGAGTTATCGGAATAGTCAATGTATGACGAATATTCAAACCAATTCAGCCGCTTTATTTTTTCGTCTTCGCTTAACGGATCGGAAAGATATTCTTTCATGTCAAACACTTTGTTCGGATCGTAATTTCTGAATATCTCAGCGTTTTTTTCATATTTATCATGTTTGTCCGCCGTTGATGAATCGGACGGTTTATCCATAAAACCTCCAAGCGTATCAGGCGGCACATGATTTTCGTTAAGCTGTGCCATTGTATCTTTTATATCGCATTCAAATGTAACTGTTGTATAAGTTTTATTTTGATATTCATAATTTGCACCGTCATATAAAAGATTATCGCCTTCAATAGAGTCTGCCGAATGCTTTATGAACAGCGGGTTTTTATCATTATCGCCGACAAATCTTGCAGTTATATTAATTTTCATTGGCTTTTCGGGGGTTTTCCATTTGAAATAAAGATATGTTTCATTTGTCGGCGTAGTTTCAAAACCGGCTTTCCGCTGCAAATCAAAGTTTTTTGAGGAGCCTATTCCCTGAGCACTTACAAAATCGGGAAGTCCGAGGTCGGAAATTTGCTTTGCAGTCAATGGAGAGCCGTTTTTATTCGTATACTCAAGAATTGCTCCTATTGCAACAGGCTCTTCTCCGTGCGCTTCATACTCTGCAACCGATTCATAAGATGGCAGAAAATCAGTATTGCTGTTATTTGCAAGCTTAATTGAGGTAACGACCTCCGTATCTGTTCTGTATTCATAATTCTGCGCGGTATAGGTTATTGGAGGATTGTACTGAAGACAGGCGACAGCCATGTTTTCCACCGCATAATCTCCGTAACAATATCCATCGTATGATGGTATGTTATAAGTAATTGTATTATTTATATAACCGCTGTAAAAATCAGATGATATGGCACTCATCGTAACCGGTTCGTTGTCCGACAATTTGTGACTTGTTCTTAACATCATTGCCCCGCCGTCTACAAAGGCGCATACCTGCATATCCTTAAGCCACGCTCCGGAAGCGCTCCTGTTATTGTTGTTGTAAGAATCTATATAAGCAAATCCAAAACGATTTCTTTCAAAGTTATGGGCATTTAATTGTATGTATGCCAATTCAGTTAATGTGCCGTAAAAAGAATAGCTTAAATTTGAATTTGCAGGATTGGCATCATCTACTTTTGCATTATTAAACCATATAATAGGCTCAAAAATAAAGTAATATTTTGATAAGTCGGATACATTGAAACCGCTCCACTTTTCCTCAAACAGCTTTATAAGAGCCATAAAAAAACGTATGGAAGAATTTTCGCTTTTATCATAAAACTGCGCTGTTTTAGTTCCACCGTTATCAGGACCGATTTGGGAATAAAACCAGAAATCATCATTGTTTTTTATTTTATATCCGGCAGCTTCAAGCATGGATTTAGTGATAATATGCCTGTTGTAGCAAATCGAACCGTGAAAGTTAAATAAATTCTGATCTAAAAAGCCCTTCTCATAGCAATGCTTGTAAGCAAGCTTACATTGACCTTGAATTTTATTAAATCCGTCGCATATAATATCGTTTTTTCCGACAAGCTCAATGTCTGAACACTCAACAGCGTCCTCGCTGTCGTCGTTCGGTCCTGCGAAAAGCCGCTGTATAGTAGGATCTCCGGCAGCGCTTATATCATAC
>CAMWVO010000026.1 GCA_947177695.1 uncultured Clostridia bacterium | reverse complement strand
AGAAAGATGTTGTGTGGGGTTTTTTTTTTACTCTTTTTAATTTTACTTTTTATTATTATATCTTATCCGTGTAAAAAAGTCCAGCATCCTCCATTTAAATTCTGTTTTAATTATACAGTAAAATTTGCATATTATCAAATTCGGCTTCGGAACTTCAGAGAGCTTGACATACGGTGTAAAAAATGCTAAAATTTTAATAAAATTGGAAGAAGGTGTATTGATGAATGTAAAAACAATAATTTTTCCGTCAAGCTATTTTTCGGACGACAGACCCGACGAAGACCTGCAAAGCGAGTATGATGCTACGGCGGGAACGGGTCTTTTTGAAACTGTACTTTTTTCAAACGATAAATGGTTTTCCGATGAAAAGCTTGTGCTTAATAATGCGCCGACCGAGCTGAAATACGCCGTTTACAGAGGCTGGATGATGAAGCCGGAGCTGTACGGGAAATTCTGCGAAAAATTAAGAGAAAAAAATATACGCCTGCTGACAACGCCAAGCGCATATGAAAAATTTCATATTTTCCCGAATATTTATCCCGAGCTTGAAAATGATACTGCAAAAATGCTTGTTTTTCCGAACAGCAAAAATATTGATCTGGAGAAAATCAAAAGTGCGTTTTCAAAATTTATGGTAAAGGATTTTGTGAAATCCGTCAAGGGTACGAATTTCCCGAAATATTTTGACTCATCGGTGACCCGTGAGGAATTCGACAGGCAAATGGAACTGTTCTGTGAATTGCGCGGCAGTCTTTACACAGGCGGTATCTGCATAAAGGAATTTTTGGAACTGAAAAAATACGACGGATTCACAAATGAATTCCGAGTTTTTTACATAAATAACAAAATCGCGTCCGTAAGCAGAAATTCAATGCAGCCGCTCTATACGCCCGAACCTCCCGAAAAACTCATTGAAAAATATGCAAAGCTTGACAGTCCATTTTATACCGTAGATTATGCACAAACGCAGGACGGCGAATGGAAGATAATCGAGGCGGGAGACGGACAGGTTTCGGGGCTGTCGCCGGGACAAGATAATTACGTCTTTTTTAAAAGTTTATATTATTGTATAAACTGAAAATAAACTGCTCAACAGACAAAAAATCTTATAAATAAAGAAGTTCAGTTTTCAGAAGTCCGAAGAAATTCTCAGCACAGGCATCGACAAGTTTCCGAAGCTCGTCTCCGTTATGGATATCCATCGAAGACTATCGCACGGACAAGAAGCTGCACTATGCGGAGCTTGTTTGTGCTAAGCCGATATTGAGGATTTTTATAGGAAATACGGCGTTGAAAATACTCGGTAATTTTATTTATGGAGTTGTAACGATTCGTCCGAAAAAATGTAACTTTAACAACAAAAGCAACAAGGGCTGCGTGACGCAAATAACGTCCGCAGTCCCGCATTTTTGTACTATTATTGACAGGAATATTGTTTCGCGCTATAATTATAGCTATAAAAAAGCGTGTCTTTCAAAAGCTAACATTTACTCCTTTGCGGAATTTACGGAGGAAAATCTATGGAATATATATGGTATATACTTGCAGCGCTTGGTGCGGGTATAGGGACAGGTCTTGCAGGACTTTCGGCAGCCACTGTAATGGTGCCGATACTAATTGTACTTTGTCCAAGCTTCAGCGGAGAAAACGGCGCATATCAGGCTACCGCCATTGCGCTTGCATCGGATATTCTTGGGTCGGCGGCAACAACAATTACATATGCAAAGCACAAAAATATTGACCTGAAGCGGGGCTGGATCATGCTGACCTGTATCCTCACAATGAGTACGGTCGGCAGCTATGCGGCATGGCTTGCGGGAAATGTTGTACTGGGAAGCTTTACGCTGTTTCTGACATTTTTTATTGGCATACGTTTTCTTATAAAGCCCGATACATCACGTGAAAACACAGCGGGCAAGGGCGAAAAGCTTGATTGGAAGGGTGTTGCTGTATCCCTGTTTTTCGGCTTGACTATAGGGTTCGGTACAGGCTTTGTGGGAACAGGCGGTGGCATGATGATGCTTGTCGTTTTTACCGCATTTCTCGGCATGGAGCTGAAAACCGCTGTGGGGACAAGCACTTTTATCATGACTTTCACGGCGCTTATTGCATCGGTCAGCCATATCATAATACATCCGGCAATTATTCTTGAGCGTTGGGACGTCCTGCTGATATGTATTGTTGTTGCAACTGCGGCGTCTCTTGTTTCCGCACAGTTTGCCAACCGTGTAAAAAACCGAACAGTGGGACTTGTAACGGGAGCGGTGCTTACCGTTCTCGGCGCAGCTATGCTGATACTGAATTATTGGCCGGTCATATCGGAAATCGTTATTATTGCTCAGATACTGCGGTGCTTTGGGAAATTTATCATGTATATAGTACCATGTGTAGCAGTACTTTTGCCGATAAAGTTCTTTACAAAAGTTCCGCAGTTTGTATTCAGAAAGCTTCTGCACTTGGCAGCTTTCACATGTACCACATTTATGATAGTTGTTGCCGAAAGCTGGCAGGCGGCAGCCTTAACGTCCTGCCTGATCGCTGCGCTTCTCTACCCGCTGCTTGCAATTCTCGAAAAGGAAAGCTGGTTTAACGGCTTATTTGTTCAAAAGAAAGCGGGGGAGATAAAAAGAAGCCTGCTTATGCTGTTCCTGATGTTTGCCGCCGCTGCGGCTGTGGCATGGGGAATATTCGGCAAACCGTATGCCGCCGCCACAGCAATTCTCATGTGGGGAACGGGAGATGCGGCGGCTGCTCTGTTCGGCATTCCTTTCGGAAAACATAAAGTACATCTGAAACCTGTCGATGGAAAAAAGTCATGGGAGGGAACCGCTGCAATGTTTCTGGTATCAATGATATGCGGTCTGGCGGTTTTTCTTTTATACTGTCATTTTCCGTTTTGGAAATCATTTGCACCAATTTTTGCAGGGGCAATCATTGGTGCGGCAACGGAACTGTTTTCTCCCAGCGAATATGATACGGTAACAGTCCCCGTCGCTGTTCTTGCAGTACTGCTTTTGCTTTCAGTCTAAAATGCGAACAATGATTATCCGACTTTTTAAAAAGGTCGGATCGTCGCAGAAATATGCCGTCATTTCCTCGGTACGGCTTTTAAGTCTGCGCCATAATTCCGGAAGTTCAAGGTTAGGGTTACGCCTGCGAAAATTTAGTATCATGGTTATCTCCTCCTAACAACAGCCGTGGTGTCTGAATTATCTTTGCGGGTATCTTCCGAAGCAACGTCCCCGCCGCTGTTTGTGGACACACCGCAAGATACCATGGTAAGCCCCAAAAGCATACACAAAAGTACAGAGGCGGCGGACGTTCTCATATACCGACCTCTTGCTCTTTCCCTTACGGCGGCAAGCGTGCCGGCATGGAAACGGGGTCAGCCTTTCTGCTTGTCGGCTGCAAAATTTATCGAACACATAAAATGCTTTTTAGGCATAGGTACAGTATGAAAACTAAGTATTTGACATTGTTTGATATGCGTTTTATAATGTAAGTGTGATAGGGAAAACAATTTCCCAAAAGCGCTTACATTTTTTATTTTGAAAGGTCGTGATATGAATGACACTGAAAGAAGCAAGCGAAAAGTTCCGCATTGATATTGAAAAGCTGAAGCTTTATGAGGGTAACGATCTTTTGAAATGCAGTCAATATGTGAACGGAGTTCCCGACTACACGGAAAGCGAACTTCGGAAAGTTGGAATAATTCATTCACTGCATAAAGCGGGTCTTGATATGCCGCTGATAAAGCAGTACCTGTTTCTTGTAAACGACAAAGCCGGGCGTAAGGAAGAAAAGATACGGATTTTGCGGAAACAACGGTGTCGGCTTTTGGAGGAAATTCACGGCAAGCAGCAGTCCCTTGACGAGCTTGATTACATGATAGATGAAATCAGAAAGGAAGCGGTTTGATGAAAAGACACAAAAAATCGGTTATAGCGGCTGCAATGGCAATGTTGTTATTGTCGGCGTGCGGCAAGGAAACCTTGGAGGACAATTTTGAAACTCTGTCAAGCATTTCTGCGGCAAGCTTGGGAACGCATATTGAAAATGCAGAGCGGTATTCCGAAAATGTTTCCGTCAAAACAGCTTCGGCAGAACAGACGAAAAAAGGCAATATTCTTATCGCATATTTTTCACGGTGGGGCAATACCGAATATCCCGACGATGTGGACGCGACCACCTCTGCAAGCATTGTTGCGGACGGCAGCAAACGTTACGGCACGACCGAATACGCCGCAAATTTTATTAAGAAAACCGTTGGCGGCGATCTGCACAGAATAGAAACAGTTACGCCCTATACTGCGGATTTTGACGAACTTCGTGACGTGAACCACAGCGAAATGCAGCAGGGATTTTTACCCGAACTGAAAGAAAGCGGCCTTGACATTTCCGCATATGACACGGTGTTTATCGGATATCCCGTGTGGGCAACAAGCGTCCCGCAGGCTGTCGTTTCTTTTATGAATAAGTACGACCTGTCGGACAAAACGGTTATCCCGTTCTGCACCCATGACGGATACGGAGCGGGAAACAGTTACCGTGAAGTTGCGGAGGCAAGCGGCGCGGCGATAACCCTGGACGGTATCGCAATTGAAGCAAAGGACGTCCCAAACGCGCAGGAGGAGATTGCCGACTGGCTAAAAAAAATCGGAATACCCGTTGCCGCCCGGCAAACGGAAACCGATATTCATATAACTATAGGCGATACCGTTCTTGACGGCGTTCTGTACGATACCGCGCTGGCTGATGAGATCAAGGCGTATTTCCCGCTGACAATTTCAATGGTCGGATACGGCGGAAGAGAATATTACGGCGGCGTGGATTTTTACCCGCAGAATTTAGAGGGCGGTCAGAAAAATTTTGAAAACGGTGACATTACCTACTGCGAAGCGCACCATAACATGGCGATCTTCTATGCGCAGACCGACAATCCAAATCTTTCCGTGGACGTTATCCCTATCGGACGGGTCACTTCCGACCTTTCCTTTTTTGAAAATTTAAGCGGCAGCGAGAAAGTAACATTCTCGCTTGCAGAATAAACGGAGGTAATCATTATGAAAAAAATAATTGCTTTTTTGGTTTCTTTAGGAATGCTTGCAAGCTTTTCGGCTTGCGGAAATACCGAAAATCAAACCGAACAGACTTCTGCTGCGGAAACCTCTGCGGCTGTTCTGACATTTGATGAGGACGCGGCTGAACCTGCGGCGGATATTGAAACCCTCCCGACGGAAACAGAGGCTTCCGTATCAGAGGCAGAGGAAACAACTGACGAGGAAATACCCACCGCGGAAACTGCGGCGGAGGAATTGCAGACCACCGCAGCACAGACTGTTACAACCGCTGAAACAGCCGAAACAACACAGGCAGTTTCTGCCGCTGCAGCAACACAGATTTCTGAAGCAGTCACAGCAACACAGGCAGCAACAGCCGCAGCAGCGCAGGCAACAACAGCTCAAACGACCGTGACGACTGTAACAACCACCACTGCTCCCGAGGTACAGGAAAGCAAAATACTTGTGGCATATTTCTCTGCCACCAACACCACGAAGGGCGTTGCGGAGCATATTGCAAACGGTCTTAATGCGGATATATACGAGATAGTTCCCGAAACGCCCTACACTGCCGCAGACCTTAATTACAATGACAGCAAAAGCCGCTCCACGATTGAAATGAACGACCCAAATGCACGTCCCGCAATTTCGGGTTCTGTTGAGAATATGGGGCAGTATGACATTATATTTATAGGCTATCCCATATGGTGGGGAGAAGCTCCGAGAATTGTCAGCACCTTTATGGAAAGCTATGATTTTTCGGGCAAGACTATCGTACCTTTCTGTACCTCGGGAGGCAGCGGAATGGGTTCAAGCGCAAAAAATCTTGAAAAGCTTACAAGCGGCGCGGAATGGCTGACCGGCAAACGTCTTAACGGCGGCGATTCGCAGGATACGGTCATGAAATGGGTAAACAGTCTTGAACTTGAATTTGAATGATACCGATCAAGCGTACATTAAAAAGCGTTGTTTGGCAGTTCCTTAAAAACAGAAAAACGTCCCGAAAATCTTCTGAGTTTCGGGACGTTTTATTTTTTACTTTAATAGCTTAGGAAATTATAAATCTCATGAAAGCTGTTCAGTTTGCAATACCGTTCAGCCATTCCTGCAAATCTTCCTTTGAACCTGCTGTATCATCTTCAAATACGTGAAAAACATTATCCGAAATAACTGCCGATTCGGGAAGTGCAGCAGTAATATCTCTTACGCTGCCCGCAAGTCCGCCTGTTCCGTGAGAGCAAAAAAGGTAAATATTCTTATCGCTGAGATCGTGGGTATCAATAAAAGAAAAAATCGCCATAGGACAGCTGTACCACCAATTTGGGTATCCTAAAAATACGGTATCGTATTCCGAAATGTTTTCCAGCGTTTCCGAAAGATCAGGGTGCGTCCCGTCCGCTTTTTCCTCGTTTGCACGGGTAAGGCAGCCGTCCCAGTCGGCGGGATAAGGCTCTGTTACCTGTATCGAAAACAAGTCGCCTCCTGTTTCGTTTTCTATCCATTGTGCAAGCTGTGCAACATTTCCGGGACTTTTCACGCTTGCCGACGTCATAGCGTCAATATTATCCTGAACGGCATTTTCCGCCCACGAAAAATAAGCGATAAGCACTTTGTTTTCCGTAACAGTTTCTTTGACTTGTTCCTCAGTTTCCGATGACGTTATTTCAGATGCAGCGTTTGCCGAACGGCTTTCGGACGGAGCTTCGTGAGCATTACCGCTGCAGGCGCTCAAAAGCAGAATTGATGATACAATAAATACAGAAAATATTCTTTTTTTCATTTTGTGCAAAACCTCCGTTCAATTTATAGTTATAGTATATCAGAATTCTTACAGCATATCAAATACTTATATTACATATTGCTTTATGCTTTAAAGGCATTTGTTTTGATTAAAAAACAGCGGTATCATTTTCACGATACCGCTTTTATGTTAAACTTTCGTTTCTGCAAGCCGTTCAAGAGCGTACTTCATTTCATAAACAACAGACGCTGTCTCTTTGTCATGGACGGAATAATAGTTCACGCATCCTCGGATTTGCAGAAAAGCTTTATCAGCAAAACAGCAGGAACTGCTCATTCCTTTATAAGCGAATAGGGATTTATCTTTTTTATCGGACGGCAAAGGATAATACCGATAATGATATTTACAGCCGTCAGTATCACAGCCATAACAATAAGCAGGAATACGGGCATTTCAAAATTGTTCTTGACCGCGCCCAGTACGCCGAAAATACCGCCAAACATCGCGGGAAGATAAAGTATGCCCAGCAATGCCGAAGCCAGCGCGCTGCCAAAAACAACCGGCGTAATACTTCCCACGGTTCTTGTTATAAGCTGACCGCTTGTAAAACCCATAGCCTTGTATATGCCGAATTCCGTTTTCATGCTTGTGAGCATTGAACGCAGTATAACATAAAGTATGAGCATAACGATAAACACGGTCATAATGAAAAGCACCGCCGCAACGATCGTTATAAGCGACGAATACATCATCTGCATACTTTTGGTTTCCTCTGCGGCATTGCTTACGCTTGCGGCAAGGTCGGAATGATCGTTCTCCAGCTTTTTGACAAAGGCGGAAATATCCGCACCGTCCGCAAGATAAAGATTGAAAATTTCCAGAGGTTCATCGGTCATTTTAGTGCAGCCCTCATCTGTTATCTCCGCAATAAGTCCGTTGTTGTTTACGCTTTGGATAAAGCCCGTTACGGTAAAATCATATTCCTTCCCGTCCTGCGTAAGAGTGAATTTATCGCCTATGCCGTATTTCTCTTCAAACGCGCTTCCTATAGCGATTTCGTCGGAAGCTTTCGGGTGACTGCCCTTGTACATTATGTTGTTTTCAAGGCGGGAGAAATCCTCGCATACTATTGTGGGAATATTTCCGTCCGCATACTCCATTGAGAAAACTCCGTATTTTACTGCTTTGACATTTTCCATTTCAGGTATGGAAAGCAGCTCCTCGGTCTTGCCGCTTTCAGCCTTTACTCTGACGTCGGGAAGCTCCTCGGAAAGAGTTGTAAGGAAATTTTCGGGACGGACGTTCACATTAAAAAGCAGAACGCCCGTAAACGCAAGCAGCGTCATAAGTACAAACGTTACCGCGAAAAGAAGCACGTTTCTTCCCACAGATTCGCTTGCATGTTTAAGTATCAGATCAAAGCCCACCGAGCCGCTTGACGTGTCAAGTGGGAAGCTGTTCTTTGCCGCAGGCTTTAACGGGTCAATGCCGCGTATAGCGTTGATAGGTTCAAGCTTTTTGATTTTTCCCGCCGCAGTCAGAATAAATATGAACACTACAGCAAGAATTGTTACTACTGTAATAAGAGCCGCGGATATATCAAATACGGGAGTATAGGAAAAGCCCGACTGAACGGCAAGTACACCCGCCACCGTGGGAATAAGTCCGTAGGAAAAGACAACGCCCGCAATAAGTCCGATACCGCAAACAATAACATAGGGTATGACTTGGCTGAACATAAGCATGGGACTTGTATATCCAACGCCTTTAAGTACGCCCATTTCATTTATTTCCTCGTCGATTGTGTTCTTTACCTTAAAGCGGCTGAGGAAAATACTCACCAGCAGTACAATAAACGCAAAGGCTGCAAGGAAAAGCACTATTGCGCTTGAAACCATTGTCCTGCTGCCCTTTGAGGTAACGCTGTCCATAAGGGCGAGAGTAGGTATATTGCTGTCCTTGAAAAGCTTGCTGACAGATTTTTTTACGGAAGCAATATCGGCGTTTTCGGCGGTCTTTATAAGGTACTCCCTTACCTGCATAAAATTGTCGTCGTCCTTGATTTTGTCGTATGCGCTGTCGGAAAGATACAGCCCGATATACCCCGTGCCGTAATTGCCGTACTGCATTTCGCTGACAATGCCCTTTACGGTAAACTTGTATTCCGTTCCGTCAATAATATATCTGATAGGCTCGCCAATCTTGTAGCCCCCAAGCTCGGAAAGATACAAGGGGATATAGGCGTTCATTTCGCTGTCAGTACCTGTTTCTCCCGAAATTTTATGCAGGGAAAGCTCTCTTTCATCACTAAGACGGTAGAAAAAAGTATTCATTGTAAATTCGGAACCTTGAAATTCCTGCAAAGCCGCCTGAGCAAAAAGAGCCTCGTTTGAATCGGTTTTGCTTACAACCTCAAGAGCCGCAATATCGTCCGCTGTTTCGTCGCTGTCCATAGCATACGGAATTGCCGCGCTTATTTCCGCAGTATTAAGTTCGTCGAAAAGCTTGTCATAAGCGTCCGAGGTCTGGAACAGAAGCACGAGAGCCGTATTGAGTATCAGCGCCGTGATTGCCATAACAATTCCGAATGATACAAACGATCCCCTTGATTTTTTCAGATTGTGCAAAATAAGACTGCCCATATTACCACCCCATTTTCGCAAGGAAATCCTCAAGCTTCTTTGTGCGCTCCTTATCGTCCGCGGAATATGTACCGAGATCGCAGTCGCCGAATATTTCTCCATCCTTTAGGTAAACCACCCTGTTTCCTCTCAAAGCGGATTTTTTATCGTGAGTTACCATAATAACGCTCTGTCCGCCTGCATTGAGCTTTGAAAAAACGTCAAGCACAGCGTCGGAATTGTTGGAATTAAGCGCGCCCGTGGGCTCGTCGCCGAAAATAACGGCGGGAGAATTTATTGCCGCCCTGACAATTCCCGCTCTCTGCGCTTCTCCTCCCGAAATAAGGGACGGCATTTTCTTCCTTGTAGCGTACGGGATATTTACCAAGTCAAAAAGCTCGTTTGCTTTATCCGTTATCTCCTTTTTATTTTTATTTGTAAGGCTTCCTGCGGCAACAGCGTTGTCCATAAGGCTCATTTTGTCGATAAGATATATCTGCTGAAAAACAAAGCCGCAGTTTTTTCTGCGGAATACGGCAAGCTCGTCGCTGGTCATTCCCGTTATTTCCGTTCCGCAGAAAGTGACCGTACCCGCGTTGGGCTTATCCATTCCCGAAAGAGAATACATAAGCGTGGATTTTCCCGCACCCGACGCGCCCATTATTACCGTAAAATCGCCCTTGTAAATGTCAATGTCAAAATCCGAATAGACTACCTGTTCGCTTTCTCCCGAGCCGAAAACCTTTTTTAAATGCCGAGCCGAAATAATAACCTCTTTTTCCATAGTGACCTCCATATTACCTTATAAGCTGGCGGATAAAACCGAATGTATCTTTTTTCGCTCCCAGAATTTTTTCCACCGTATCAATAAAAACGTCTATGTCGGCAGATGTAAAGCTTGCGTGATTGAACATATCGCTGCTGATTATCAGTATCATTCTTACACGTTCGTTTATGTTGTCGCAGTCAAGTATTCCCTGTGCGATACCCTCCGCCACCACCTCGCTCAAAATCGGGACAGCCTCGTCAATAATGCGCCTGTTTATTTTTTCGTGCATAGCTATGTTGTCTTTTCTGTTAAGCGCGTCCTGAATGGTTGCCTCGTCCGAATTGGGTCTTAACGACGTAATGACCGCAACGGTTTTTTGAGGAATTGGCAGCGGAGCAGACAAGACCTGTTTCGCCCGTTCGGTCTGTTCCGTTATCATCATATTTATCAGAGCTTCAAGCATTTCTTCCTTGCTTTTAAAATGATAATAGAACGTTCCCTTGGCGATCTGCGCCTCCGCAATGATCTCGTCAATGCTGGTTTCCTCGTAGCCCTTTGATATGATCAGACGGTATGCAATTTTTAAAAGCTCCTGTTTTCTTTTTTCACCTTTATCGCCTTTCATTGTGCACCTCCAAAACTGACTTTTAGTCGGTTTTCTTAATTATAAATGATACCATAGAATTTGTCAATAGAAAATCGACTTTTAGTCGGTTTAGAGCAAATATTTGTAATTTTTAAACAAATTCGATGTGTGATTTACGGGATTGTTGTGAACTTTTACTGTAAAATTGCGTATTAATATTTCCTGTATGGCAGGTCAAAATATGCGTCATTTAATAAAATAGCCTTATACTCATTTCAACAGAGTGTAAGGCTATGGCAGACGTAGGAATGGCGCGGAGAGCCTCGGTATTTTCAACAAGCTTGACGCTTATCGGACTATACGGTATACAAAGTATTTTAACCGTTGGCACGGACAATGCGGATACTGTATTCGTACCCAAGCTGTTGTGATTTGGGGCTTGTTTCTAAAAAAATCATCTTGTGGTTTATTGTGATTATACATATCTGTTTGCCGTTCACATCATATGCAAGTTGACTTTTTGGTTATTGTGTGGTATTATTTTTTATCAGGCAATTGATTGAAAATCGGAATTTATAGGAGTGTTTTATGGATAAAACAATAATTAACTATGCTCTCGAATTTGTCAGAAATACTTTTAATAATGATTACAGCGGTCATGATTATTTCCATACTTTGAGAGTATACAAAATGGCAGCGAGAATTGCAGAACAGGAAAATGCAGATTTAATGATCGTTCAGTTAGCCGCGCTGCTGCATGATGTTGATGACATCAAATTATCGCCTGAAACATATGCAAATAAGGACA
>CAMWVO010000025.1 GCA_947177695.1 uncultured Clostridia bacterium | reverse complement strand
CGTGTTCGCCCCTCCTCGAAACGCTTTCGCGTTTCTCACCTCCTGCTCCGTTTCGTGGGAATGCGCCTGCGGGCGCAGGAAGGGGATTTCGCCGCCTGCGGGCGGCGACCAAAGGGCTCTGCCCTCTGGACTTCTGCCGCCTTTGAAAAGGCGGGCGAAACTTTTCCATGGCGGCTACGCCGCCGAAGCGTATCGACAGTTAGTTGCGTAAATCAAAATTTATACTTTTCAACGTACGGTTTTTTACCTGCCAAAGGAGGAATTTCTATGAAAAAAATAATAGTCTGTCTGTGCGCTGCCTGCGGAGTGGGAAAATCCACGCTTATTGACTATATGCAGGACAACATTGTGTCCGACAATTTTTGCTTTGTGGACAACGACGAAACAGGACTGAACTGGTGGGATTACGCCGACACGGAAAATCCCGAACGCTACACGGAGGATTCAATTAGACGCGCGTCGGAAATGTCGGGAGACAAAAACCTGTTTTTCGGAAGCTGTACTAATCCGCAGACCCTTTTCGAGAAAATAACTCTGCCCAAAGAGATAGGGACGGTCTTTGCGATAGCGCTTACAACTTCTCCCGAAGAGATCACAAAGCGTCTGAAAGCCCGCGATCCCGAAAGAATGTGCGGCAGCAACGAGTTCATAGCAGAGCAGATATCCTACAACGCATGGTTTCTGCGGAACGCAAACAAGTTTCAGCTTCACATTGATAATCGGGATAAATCCGTAAGCCAAACCGCTGAGGAGATAAAGGCTTTTCTTGACTTCCTTTCGGCGCGGCAAACGGTCTGACGGAAAAATTTCCCGAAGCTATTGACAAGTTATAGTATATGATGTATAATATAGTAAAATTATTACTATGAAAGGTCGAATTACTATGGCTCTTAAAAAATTCTTTGCAGTATTTTTCGTACTATTGATCACCGTGACCGCGGCAATGCCCGCTGCTTCCGTAAGCGCAATTACCGACAAAAGCGGCAGGGTGGAATATAGCTACTCCCGTCAGTGCTTTTACAGCAAGCCATATATTTTTGAAATAGGCTGGAATATTTCCGACAAAACGGCGAAGTCCCTTGACAGCAAGAAAATTGCTCTTTCGGACAAAGCTTCAATGACCGTCTGGTATGAGGACGGTCTCGCAAAGGATATGTCCGACAAGAACGCTACAGCCGCCCTTGCGGAGGTTCTGAACCGTATCAAGGCTGAGTATCCCAAGCTTTCCAAGCCCGTTGTTGAGGGACTGATAAACACGGGGGACGCGTCTCCAGAAACGCTGGTGAAGCAGTACTATAAAAACGGCGATATCGCGTACTATGCGGCGGTACTGCCTTTTGCGGACAGCAAAAATCAAAGGGCGTATCTGAAAAAGTCTTACGACGACGGCGACGCGGCATTCTTTTCGGTAAGCCTTGACGCTCTCGGCAATATCGGACTTGCAAAACGGTACTTGGGAAAAGCCTACACGGACGATGATATCGCGCTTTTCGCGATATGCTTCAACAGCATTAAGGACAGCAATGCAAGTGAGGCAAGGACATTAGCCGATACATATGCCGAAAAAGCCTATGCCGACGACAGGATAGCTTTCTTTGCCGTCCTCACAGACGAAATGGACGACGACGCTGTAAAGGCATGGTATGACAGGGCTTCAAAGGACAGAAAAATAAGCTTCAAGGCGATTTGCGATTACGATGATGACGACGATTTTGATTATTGGGACTTTGATGATTGGGATTTCTGGGACGATTGGGACGAAAAATTTACGGACAGTGCTACCGTGAAAGAATACGCAAAATACGGCGTTACCTATAAGGACGGACACTATTACTACAACGGCGAGCCTGTGAGATACTTCCTTGACGTACAGCGCAGCAGTTCTTCCGCCACGATTGCAACGGTTGAAACTAACCCCAAGGGCAAAGCTGATATTAAAATAGTCCGTGACAAAAACGGCAAAGTCACAGGCGCGGAGAAGCTTACCGCTAAGGAAATAAAAAAATATTTCGGAGATACCAAGGACTGATAAAAGGAGCGTTTGATATGCCTAATGCAAGGTTAAAGCTTGTTCCGCCCACGGAGGAATACGAAAGTCAGGTCATGTCCTACAGGACGGAAATGCTTGAAAGCGGCGACGGCTTCGACGGCTGCGCGGGTCTTGAAAACGTCCAAAGCTACGGCGAATGGCTGAAATTTGAGGAACGTCTGAAAAAGCTGTACGGCGGGGATTACGTCCCATCGGAGGTGTACTTGGCGGTTCGGAAAAGCGACGGCGCGGTGGTTGGTATTATGGATTACCGTCTGAAGCTTTCGGATTTCTTGTTTAAGTTCGGCGGTAATATCGGCTATTGCGTAAGACCGTCCGAGCGGCGCAAGGGTTACGCAAAGGAAATGCTTGGACTGCTTCTTGAACGGTGCAGGGAGACGGGCGCGGAAAAGGTTCTGGTCTGCTGCGACAAGGAGAACGAGGCGTCCCGAAAAACGATAATCGGAAACGGAGGCGTACTGGAAAACGAGGTCGCAGACACGGTCGGTCTGACAGAAAGCGCGAAAAAAACGGGGAACGGCACAATTCAGCGGTATTGGATAACATTGTGAAAGGATTGTCACATGGAAAGGAAAATAATTGTCGATAACGGCGAAAGCATTGTAATCACTTTACCGAAAAAGGGTTTTAAAACAGCAAAAAATATTATTCTCGAAATATTTATTATTTGCTCGGTCTGTGCGCCGTTTTCAACTAATTTGTGGTGGTGCGCGGCGTGTGAGAGAGAGCCTGCTCTCGGCACATTTTTCAATACGGTGTACTTCTTTGCGGCGGGCGCGGTGTTTGCGCTGTTTTCCGATAAAAAGTGGAATATCCCGTTTATGATCTATATGCTTCTTACGGCTATAGGCTCTTTTGCGGGACTGCTGTTTCCGCAAAGCGAATTTTTTGAAGCCTGCAATATTTTTGTTCTGCCGACTTATTGGGGCATTTTGTTTGCCGCAGACAATAATGTGCTTTACTTCTCTGTTGTATTGATCTTTGCCGCTGCAATGATGTATTTTACGGCGCGCAAATATATACATAGGAAAAACGGATAAATTTATTTCAAAAAGCCGTAAAAAACAATTGACAAGCAGGCGGATATGTGGTAAAGTTAGTTATATATGGAAACGATTACTCTTGAAAGGACTTTATTGCTATGGAAAAAATTTACGGCGTACATATGGGAGCTGCAAAATGCTCCGTTGACCTTGGAGACGGCTCGGAGCGCGGCGAGTATGTCAATCAGGATTACATTCTCCAGACCCTTGGCAGACCTCACCGCGGCATCAGTCTGATGTACTGCTACTACCCTCTCGACAAGGAATGGCCCGGCAGGATATCCGAGGTCATGAAGGACGCGGACGTATCCTTTCAGTGGGACTACCCCTATGACGACTATTTCACCTACAAGGGCGGTCTGGGCGGCACTACTGACGACGAGCCTTTCACCTGCATGAGAGACGTTCGCCGTCACGGTCAGGACGTTATCCTTACTCTGACGGTAGACCCCAACGTGTCCGACGAGCATCTTATCGCAATCGCAAAAGACCTGCGTCCATTCGGAAGAATGATGATACGTATCAATCACGAGGCGACGGGAGACTGGTTCTCCTTTACAAAGCGGGCTTCCTATCAGGGCGTTGCGGACTTTTTTGTAAAGTTCAGCAAGATAATCCACGAGTACGCGCCCAACGTTAAGACTATCATCTGCGCAAGCTGCGCCGAGAAAGACGAGCCCGGCAGCAAGATCGAAATGGAAAAGGAGTTCGCACAGTGCTATCCCGAGGCGGATATCTGGTCGATAGACAAGTATATGTCTCTCCACTGGGGCTGGCCCTTTGACGTTGCCGAGCGTGGCGGAAACAGCCACAGCAGAAGCAAGGTCCGTGACGTATACAACATCACAAAGCGCAGCTTCGAGCGTTTCAAGGAGCTTAACGGCGGCGAGGAAAAGCCTATGGTAATGTCTGAGTTCAACGCCGACGGCGACGTTACCGGACCTTACGATCAGGCGGCTATGGTAAAGGAATTCTGCGATATTTTAAATGAGGACAATGCCGACTGGTTCACAGGCTTCACTTTCTATCAGTTCCGCGACAGAGGACGCCTTGGTCTGGAAATTCAGGATCCTAACAATGAGGACGTGGGTATTCCCCAGCCCGTTATGCAGACATATAAGGAAATTATCCACAGCGAACGCTTCCTCCCCGAACTGAAGCAGGACGGTGAAATCAGCTTGCCCGTAACGCTCCGCTGGGGCGGCTCCGAGGACGCGGAGGGTATTGCCATTCCCGTTAAGTTTGAGAAAAACCCCCACTTCTGCGAACTTTATTTCGATGAGGACGACGACAGCAACTACATGATCGAGCTGAACGGCAGATGGTTCTACAAGTCCCCGAAAGCAAAGGTCATCGACCTTATGAGCGCGTTCTACGAGAAGCCTTTAAGCGGCGCGGCAGAAATGACCATAAAGCTTTTCGCGCCTCCCGCAAGCGGCGAGAACGATCCCACGCAGGGCGACGACTGGGCGGAGAACTATTACTACACGGTAAAGAAGCTGCCCAAGGTACGCATTTTCTGCGAGCCAGTGGAGCTTTAAGAATATGAAAAGAAACGGACTATAAAGGAGAAGCTTTATAGTCCGTTTTAGTTATTTCATGAAAACAAAGCTTTTGAGCTCAAACAAGTTTCTTGACTTGAAATAATCGCTCGTCCAGCCGCTGTAGTCGGTCTCAGCAACAAGGTAGACAGCGTGCCGTCTCGTTACGCATTTTACGGGAACGGTAAGCGCTCCGCCGTCTGTGCCGACGGGAAGAACGCCTATCTCTTCGCCGTTCTCGCTGTCGATGCGCACAGAAATCTTGCCCGCGCAGCCGCAGCCGTTCACAAGCGCGGAGAACAGCATTGTCCTGCCCGAAAAGTCGTCGCCGAAATCAAAATACTTGTAGCCCATAACGCAGCCCTTGGTTATGTTCGTGATAACCCGCTCAAAGACGTTTTTCTCGGTTATCATAGCCCCGCCTTTCAGCACGCAGGCAATATCCGCGGGGGTTATCTCGTAGGGGTTGAGGCTTTCCGAAAAGCCGAGGGAGGTCATCTCCACAGGGGGAATAGTTCCGTCGGGAAGTATCTCTATCCGCTCCGCGCAGGCTCGGCGGGACATTATAGTGCCGTTGGTCATGCGGTGGTAAAAGATGTACCACTGACCTTTTATGCACCCGATAGAGCCGTGGTCGTTGCCGCCTGGGTACTCATCGCTGTTGTCCACGATATAGCCGCGGTAGGTGAACGGTCCTGTGGGCTTGTCGGAGGTGGCATAGGCAAGACGGCTGCCCTTTTTGGGAGAGTATATCAGATAGTAGGTGCTGCCGACCTTGCGCATTGAAGCGGCTTCAAAAAACAGGGTGTCATTTTCGGTAAAGCCGCCCTCGGCTCTCGGCTCGCAGGGAATGATATGCTCGATACAGCTGCCGTCAAGGACTTCGTACATATTGTCGCTGTTAAG
Source organism: uncultured Clostridia bacterium (assembly GCA_947177695.1). GTDB lineage: Bacteria > Bacillota > Clostridia > Oscillospirales > Ruminococcaceae > RGIG8773. The sequence continues at coordinate 6,319 of CAMWVO010000025.1, read as the reverse complement.
CTCCACCATAAAGGAACGCTCGTAGCCGCAGTACATATAAGTCCTGCCGTCGTCGTCAACAAATACGCCGGGGTCAATAAACCAGCCGTTGCAGCATATCTCATCGGGGGTGGTATACTTGTATTTGGACAGCAGGCGGAAAGGTCCCTCGGGTTTGTCGCTGACGGCGACGCAGCCCACGGAGTTGATGATGTAGGCGTACAGATAGTACTTGCCGTCCTTTTCAACTACGTCGGGAGCATAAAGATAGTGACTTTCGTCCGTCCAGTCGGTATCGGCGGGACGGTCTTTTTCCGCAAGGGTGCGGAAAATATCGCCGTGACAGACCCAGTTTGTCGGATCGTCAACAGGCGCGCTCCAGCACTTGAGAACGTAGTCGCAGAAGCTGTCCGAGCCTGCGCGGTCGTGAGAGCCGTAGATGTAGATTCGGTCGCCGAAAACTCTCGGCTCGCCGTCGGGAATGTACTCCCAGTTGGGAAGATATGGATTTGGCATAATAACGCTCCTTTAGTTTTTAAGGAAAGTATACGCTGTTCTGCGGAATAAGTCAATACCCTTATAGAGCGGAACAGGTGACTTATTGTGCAGAGCCGCGCAGTCCGCCGCAGTCACGGACAAAATCGCTGTACCGAAACAGGTTCAGTCTTGCTTGGCAAGTTCGCAGGTCTGCCGAAGAACGCCGTCCCATTTGAGACGGTTTTCAAGGGAGTAGATGTCCTCACCCTGCGCCCTGAGCTGTTCGCGGATAAAATAGTTTTCCGCGTCGGCAGTAAGAAAAACGTCTGGAGCTGTTCCGTAAACGCTGTTGCTTGTGCCGTCGGGATTAACGGAATCGTACTCCGTGTAGTAAAAATAAATGCCGCTTACGGTGCAGAAGCCCAACCTCACCGTGCCGTTCTTTTCGCCGCCCGTATTGTTCACGCCGACAACAGTGCCCAGACCGTTCTTTTTGAACTCCGAAGCCAGCAGGTCTGCTGCGGAAGCCGTGCTGTCGGAAACGAGCAGATAAAACCTTTTGCCCTCCGCGGCTTCGCCCTTGACTACAGTCTTTTCGGTATGAATGTAAAGTCCGTTTTCGCCGCGCTTGAAGCCGAAAATATCTCCGTTCCGCTTAAAGCTGTCCTCGGTGCAGAATATGCTGTCGGATATCTCGATATCCTCAGGAGAAAGCGCGGAAAGCACGTCGTAGGCGTAACCGTAATATCCTCCCGTGTTGCTTCTTATGTCAACGATAATATTATCGAAATCCTCGGAGACGGTTTTTACAGTGTCGGCAATGACCTTTCCCGTGACGGTCTCCGAGTTAAAGCTGTCAATAAACACCGTAGCTATGCCGTTTTCCTCGTCCCGCAGAACGCTTACGGCGCTTCGCTGTACCGCTCTTTCGTTTTCACCCGTCTGAGATATTCCGTCAAACGCTTTGAAATAATCTGTATAGTTCAGACATATTTCCGCCGCCGCTCCGCAGTAAAGCTCTGCGGTTTTTGTTTCGCCGCCGGCAGTTATGTACTCGATACTGCACGGCTCTCCGAAGCCGTCGTTGAAGATAATGCTGTCGCGGAACGGCTTGCCTGCAGCATGGTCGTATTTCAGCTTATAGGCGGAGGAAAAGATACAGATAAAATCGTCGGCGGGAACTCCGTTTACAGTCAGCAGGACAGCCCTGTCCGCGCCGTATTTGTCCCCGTCGGACAATACTCCTATGTAGTCACCCGAATAGTAGCTGAAAACAATTTTTTCGGGTTCGCTTTCGTAATGCTTCGCGCATTCTAAATGAAGCGTCTCAAACCAGTAGTCCTGCACCTCCGCAAAGCTATAATTTTTTGACAGCCAATACTCCATATTATCGTCCGCAAGCCGCGCCGCAGGAAATCCCACCGTCGTATGCGCGCTTGGGATATTGTTCATAAAGCCCGTCAGACAAGCGTAATAGTCATAGTAAGTTTCCGTGTTTGCGGCAAGCTCACTGTAATACGCCTTAATGCTTTCGTAGTTTATGCCGTACAGCTCCCCGAAGCTGCTTACCGCGGGAGCGTTCTTTTCAAGAAATCCGCACAGCTCGGCAAAGTCGGCTGCACGTTCCTGCGGGGACATCTCCCCCGCCAACAGGACCTTTCTTTCGTAAAGCGGCTTATTCGGATTTCCCCTGCGGAAATCAAGCCATATTTTCCCCGAGACCGCCGCGATAAGCACCGCGCACAGAACGCATACCGCTGCAATGACTGCGGTTTTCTTCCCCGTCTTTTTCACAGAACCGCTCCATTTCTTTGGTTTCCATAATTATAGCATTGCAGGGGAGCGTTGTCAACTACAGAAAAAACGGCGGCTGCACCGTACCGCAGCCGCCGTTTTGTACTATACCAATATGCCGTCTTATACTATTTCGCTATCAAACTATAGACTTTTGTCTATAGTTTGATTAACGATTAGTATTACTTTTCCTTGACAGCCATAAGACCCTCCAAAAGCTCGGGGTCGATAAACTTCATTTCAGTTCTGTCGTAGAAATGGTCGGTAATATCCCACAGCACGGGACACAGACCTCTCTCGTAAGCCGCGCCGCAAACAGCGGTAACATACTTCCTTACCATTTCGGGAGTTTTGTTGCTTGTAGACGTGCCGTACTCGCCGATAATAACGGGTATGCCCTTGTCGGCAAAGTTGGTCTTCATCATGTCCATATACCTGTTAAGCTCGGCGTAATCCTCGTCCGTACCCCATTCTGTGCGCGCCTTGCCCCATGTTGCGTCCTTTTCGAGGATAGCGAACGTGGATGGTGTGTAGTAGTGTACCGACACCGCGCACCGTCCCGCAGGGTCGTCGGGCATTTTGAACGCCGCGTCGCAGGTGAGGTCGAAATCGGTGTTGTAGCCCGCGATAAGCAGGTGACGCTTTTCGTTGTTTCCGCCCGAACCGCGTACTATATTTACAAACCGCTGGTTCATGTCGTTGAGTATGCCGAAGGATTTTTCCTTGTCGCCCTGATTGCTGTAGCGGTTCCAGATCTCGTCCCAGCCACCCTCTTCGTTAAGGGACTCGAACATCAGCTTGTCGCCGTAATCCTTGAACTCCTCGGAAAGCTGCGTCCAGATGCTTTCGTATTTTTCAAAGCACTTGTCCCGCTTGTCGTCCTTGCCGAAGCCCTCGAACCAGCCGCCGTCCCAGTGGATATTCATAATGACGTACATATCCGCGTCTATCGCCCAGTTGATTATCTCCTTGACCCTTGCGATGTAGTCGGGATTTATTTTGTAGGTCTTGGCTTCCATAAGGTTGCTCCATGCAACGGGAACTCTCAGCACTCCGAAGCCCGCGTCGGCATAGCCCTGTATCATAGGCTGCGTGACTACGGGACTTCCCCAGCCCGTTTCGTAAGCCTGAACGGAGCCCAGATACATTCCGCTCGACTCCATGGTGTTGCCAAGATTTATTCCCAGACCCATTTCCTTCACGACTTCAGCCGTGGTCATATCGCGCATTTGAGTTTTCTTATCGGCGGCGGAAGCGGAATTACAGCCCGTCAGACACGCAGCCGCAATGCATATTGCCGTAAAGAACGGCAGAAATTTGATTTTTTTAAGCATATAAGCATCTCCTTATGACAAGATACGAAAATTTATACCGATATTATTATACCGTCCCGAAAGCCGGAAATCAATGTCCTTATGGGCGCGATAAGGTGACTTTTTGTGCATATCCGCTTGGAGAACTAAAGACATTTTCTGTACTCGGTGGGGGTTTTTCCCGTGCGGCTTTTGAACTGCCGCATAAAGTTGTATTCGCTTGAATATCCGCACCTCTCCGCTATCTCCCTGACGGTCAGATTTGTGGAGGAAAGCAGACGCTTCGCACGCTCCGTCCTTGCGGCAATGACCTCCGTCATTACGCTTGCGCCGAACATTTTTTTGTACAGATGCTGAAATCCCGAACGGCTCATGCCCATGTCGGAAGCCATTTTCCCAACGTCTGGAACGCTTTCCGGCATGGTATAGATCGCCGTCCGAAGCTGCGTGAGCCTGTGATTTCTTTCAACAAACGAAGCGGAGGAAATGCAGGTGCGGGACTGAATTATCCTGCTGAGGGTAAGAAAAAGTATCTCCATATAGAGCCGCTCAATCTCCCCGCTGAAGCTTTCCGCGGAATAATGCTCGTAGGCGAGAATGTGAATGATGCGGGAAAGCTCTTCGATATTTCCCAAATACATCGGAGTATCAAAAGGTATGTCCAGTTCCGACAGCTTTTCAATGTCGGCGCTGTCAGTCTCGAAGTACATCCAGTCGTCGGTGTATGTATCCTCCGCGGCGCGGTAGGAGCAGGGCGTAAGCGGCGAAAGCATAACAAAGGAATTTTCCCGCACCTTATGTTCCGTACCGTCTATAACGAACAGCGAGGGGGTCTTGACAAGCAGGAAAAGCGGACAGCCCACTCCGCAAGGTCTGTCCATGATAAAGCTTTTGTCGTGTGAATAGTTGTAGCCTATCGAACCTATTTTCATTCTGTCACCCGATTTCCTGCACGGACTGTTCCGCTTGCTCGGCTTGTTCGGTCATGTCGGGAGGCGGCAGTTCCTCGTCCGTTCTGGGGAATTTCCTCCGCATAACGGCATAGCACGCCAGATGCGCCAGAAATGTTATCACCCAGGACACGGGATAGGAAATAAACAGCATAAGCTCCGTGTGGTTTTCGGGGACGCGGAAGATCGTGAATATCCATATTATTCTCAGACCGCAGGCTCCCAGCATGGAAACTATGGTGGGCGTAACCGCAAAGCCCATTCCGCGGATAGAGCCGACGATACAGTCCATAAGTCCGCAGGTGAAGTAGAAGCAGCATACCATGCTCATTCGTATCAGACCCGCGGCAATAACGTCGGGACGGGGGTCGTAAATATGCAGCAGCGGCGTGCCGAAAAGATAGGCTGCGTTGCCGAGAACAAGCCCTGTGACCGCTCCGCAGGCGCAGGAAATGACCGCTATCCTGTTTATGCGGCTGTATTTTTTCGCGCCCATGTTCTGGCTGACAAAGGTGAGCGCGCCCTGTGAAAAGGAGTTCATGGATACCCACACAAAGCCCTCAATGCTTGCCGCAGCTGAGCTTCCCGCCATTACTATCGGACCGAAGCTGTTTATCGAGGACTGTATAACTACGTTTGAAAGCGAGAACACCACGCCCTGAAATCCTGCGGGAACGCCTATCCTGAGTATTTTCGCCGCGATCCTTCCGTCGGGACGCAAGTCTGCGAAGCTGAAACGGAACGCTCCCGTTTCATTCATCAGGCATTTAAGTATCAGTCCAGCCGAAACGCACTGGGAAATCACCGTTGCAAGGGCTACACCCGCAACGTCCATTTTAAGAAGTATAACGAATATCAGATTCAGGATAACGTTTATAACTCCCGAAAAGGCAAGAAAATAAAGAGGTCTTTTGGTATCTCCCTTTGAGCGCAGAATTGAGCTTCCGAAGTTATAGATCATCATTGCCACCATTCCCGCGAAGTATATCCGCAGATATACAGCGGAAAGCTCCAGTACCTCGGGCGGGGTCTGCATAAGGGCAAGAAGCTGTCCCGCAAAAATAATGCCCGCGACTGTGAGTATCAGTCCGCTTGCGATCGCAAAGAAAATGGAGGTATGAACCGTTCTGCTGACCTTTTCGCTGTTTCCCTCGCCCATGTAGCGGGAAACTATAACGTTCGCGCCTGTGGAAAGTCCCAGAAAAAGGTTTGTCATAAGATTAACGAGAGCGGTTGTCGCACCCACGGCGGCAAGTGAATATTCGCTTGCAAAGTTGCCGACCACGATTATGTCCGCCGCGTTGAAGAGAAGCTGTAAAATACTGGACAGCATAAGCGGCACAGAGAGCCTGAGAAGCTTTGGAAGTATCGCTCCGTTGAGCATATCTATTTCGTAATTTTTTGCCACGTTGATTTCCTTTCGCAAATTATTTTGATTTATGATTTATGCCTTATGGTTTATGATTTTTCCCGCCGAAAGCTTTCGCCATCTCGGGAAAAATCACTTTAAGCGCAATACCCGTCAGTACCCCCGCCGCGGAGGAGCTTGCCGCAAGTATGGGCGAATAGGCGAATACCGAAGCCGTGCCGAGAAGTCCCCATGCGGCGCATAGCTGTCCCAGAGAATGGGCAAGGGCGGCAAGAACGCTTGTCAGTACGTATGAAGCCTCAGTCCTGCGGAAAAGCAGAGCGGTAACGCAGAACGCCGAAAGACTTCCGCACAGTGACATGACCCCCGCCGTAACGCCGCGGGTCAGAAAAACAAAACCGCACTTTAAAACCGTCAGAAGCAGCGCCGACGGAAGA
>CAMWVO010000024.1 GCA_947177695.1 uncultured Clostridia bacterium | reverse complement strand
GCCGCCTTTGAAAAGGCGGGCGAAACTTTTCCATGGCGGCTTCGCCGCGCGGGGATTTTTAGTTAGTGCATAAAATCAAAATTTATCGCCAAATTGATTTCCATAAAATTTCAGCTGTTCCCCTTGACAAATTTTTTAAAGTATGGTAATATCTATTTGTAGTATTGTTCTAATACAATGTTAGGGGGAATCAATAATGATATCAAAAGAAGTTATAACCGCGGCTCTTACAGGAATTGCCGTAACGGGCGTTATCCCCGTTATTGCGGGACTTGTGCTGCTTGCCATGAATAAGATCAAGGCGTCCAGCTTCTGGGCGGGCGTACTGGCGTTTGTCATTGCTATTGTTGCGGCATCTGTCATAAGCGGAATTATCTCCGCAGCAGTGGTGGTGTCCTCTATGAACGACGGAACGACAGATATTATGAACGCTGCAATGAATGAAAACAGTACGCTGATTTCCGCTCTGCAAATATTAATAGGCATTGTTATCGCTCTCGCCATGGCGATATGCGTAGGCAAATGCATGAAGACCCGCACCTTTAACGCCGCGCTCTCCTGCGGACTTGGCTTCGGCATAAGCTATCTGGTAACGGCGGCAATGAGCTTTTTCTCGTCCTATTCGACTTTCAGCATGATCAATAACGGTTCGTTTGACAGCCAGTATGCTCCGATGGTGTCTCAGGGTCTTATTACCAAGGAAGCGGTCAACGCGCAGAAAGAAGCTTTAACTGCCATGACAGTAGGCGACATATTATTCAGTATAGTTTTGTCGGCAGCGGTAGCTTTGCTGATGACTGCCGCCGCTGTGATCATTATGCGCGGGGTGTGCGCTAAAAAGGCATTTGCGGGAATAGGCATATCCTTAGTTCTTTTCGCGGCACAGTTCGGAACAATGGGCTTTGTTTCCAATACCGCTGCCTCGGCAATAGTTGCAGCCGCTATCGGAGCAGCCGCACTGATATTCGCGGTGCGTATGGGCAAGGATATTGTTCCTCCCGAAAAGCCGTCATATGCAAATGACAGCTTTATGAAGTCCATTGAAAACGCAAAAAGCGATACAGACGGAGAATAATTCGTATAATTCAGCGCAATATATACAATGCGTATACAAAATGATTTTCCGCAGGGCGTACGGTATGCACTGCGGGAGATCATTTTTTTGCGTATCTGTCCCGCTCCATTACCGCAAGCTGATCACAGCGTTCGTTTTCGGGGTGTCCCGCGTGTCCCTTTACCCAGATAAATTTTACGTTGTGGACGTCAAGCAGGTCAAGGAGCTTTTCCCACAGGTCAGCGTTAAGAGCGGGCTTTTTGTCGGACTTGACCCAGCCTCTTGCCCGCCAGCCTTCAGCCCAGCCTTTTGTAACGCTGTCCACTACATATTTGCTGTCGGTGGTAAGTATCACGTCGCAGGGATATTTCAGCGCGGAAAGAGCGGCTATAACGCCCATAAGCTCCATGCGGTTGTTGGTGGTGTCCGCCGAGCCGCCCGAAATTTCCTTTGTATGCTCCCCGACGCGGAGTATCGCGCCGTACCCGCCGGGACCGGGATTTCCGGAGCAGGCTCCGTCGGTAAAAATTTCTACAGTCATTGTTTTCTCCTGTTATTTCAGATATTACATATTGTACCATATCCGCAATGTTTTTTCAACAGTTTATTGACACAGAAAATAATTTTCGGAGATAAATCAAAATTTGCCGCGTAAAACCGCAATGCCAAGCTTTCAAAATAACTGCGCGGTTCTATAGCTTGTTAAAGCCGTCCGAAAAAAACATTACCAATTTGTTTAAAACGACGAAAAAAATAAAATATAAAAAAACTGTTTTAAATTTATAGCCGATATGTTATAATAATTACAGCTTATGTTAATTTTACGGCAGTTCATAATTTGTCGGGGCTTTCCCCCTAAGGAGCTTTAAACTATGTCCAAAACTAAATATGCCGAAAATACGAAATATTCAAAGCGTATCATTTCACGCTTCCTTGTTCTTGCATCGGTGCTGATGATCGTTTTTGCGATAATTTCTTTTGTGCTTACAAGAATAAACGCATCTGCAAATTCATTGCAGATCATGACAAATACGGGAAACCTGGTTTCGGGACTTCTCAACGACCATATAAAAGCCGCAGAGTCTCAGATCGGTACGGCTGCCTCAAATCCGCTTATGGAGGACTGCATAATAGCTCTGAACTCCGATCCCTCTGAAGCAAACGCGGCTAAGATCGCTGATATTTTGAATATGGCTTGCGAGGCAAGCTCGGACGCCGTTTCCGCATGGGCAGTATCCGAAAGCAGCGGCATACTTGTGGGAAACAGCGGTCAGATGCTTTCAGCGGAGCAGTACGCCCTCACCGAACGCTCATGGTATCAGAAATATATTTCGGGCTCGTTATTTGGAGAATACATATGCCTTGAGACCTCTCACGGTCTTTTCAACGCCGAGGAGAACGTTGTCACCGTTATACAGCCCCTTGTTTCCGGCGGTAATACCTATGCTTTCTGCGGAATAGAAATAAGGGCGGACAGCATTTTCTCCGCTCTTTCAAAATACACCTTTAATTCGGGCAGCTATCCTATCGTGGAGTGTAATTCTGCGGTGATATATTCTCCAAGCTCATCGGATTTCCTTGCAAAATTCTCTCTTTCCGACAAGCCTCTCGAAAAAGTCATCGCGCAAAAAGCCGCCTCTCCGGGATATGTTGACAGCTACGTTTCCGAAAAGGGCGGTACGGTCTACTACTACAGAGAAACAAGTCAGATAAGCGGCTGGAACGTTATCGTGCTCTTCGACAGCGACGAGATAAACGGAAGCGTCTACAAGACCTTTTTGCAGCAGCTTGCAGTGCTTGTCTGCCTTACGGCTCTGACTTTTATTTTCGGAATAAATATTCTCAAGACCGAAAGCGCAGGTCTCAACGAGCTTTGCGGCTGCACCGAGGAGATCGCCGCGGGCAACCTCAATTACCGCGTCAAGGCTTCGGGCAAGACCGAGATAGGCTGCGCCGCCGCGAATATCAACAAGATAGCCGAGATAATACAGGCGAAAAATGCGGTCATAAGCAGCTTCGATACCACTGATACCCTTACGGGTCTCAACAACCGCGTGAGTCTTTACGAATACATGGAGGACATGATCCGCACCCGCGAGGAGGGCAGAAGCCGCTTTGCGGTAATGTTCATGGACGTGGACAATTTCAAATGGATAAACGAGACCCTCGGTCACACCTACGGCGACGCTGTTCTCGGCGCGTTCGGCAAGGAGCTTAAGCGTCTCCAGTACCCTGTGTTCCGCTTCAGCGGAGACGAATTTGTCATCATAAAAGAATATGATACCGACCCCTCGGCGGTGTATGAAGTCCTTGAAAAGCTTCATTCCTGCTTTGACAAGCCGCTGGAGATCATTAACGACAACATCTACATCAAGTTCTCCATAGGCGTTTCGATCTATCCCGACGACGACCTTACCGCCGATCTGCTGCTGCGCGACGCGGAGCTTGCTCTGCACCGTGCCAAGGATTCGGGCAAGGACAGAGTTGCGTTCTACACCAATTCACAGAAAAGCCGCAGCATTTACAGCAAGGCGGCTATCGCCCGCAGTCTGAGCGGCGCGCTGAAAAACGGCGAGCTGCTGCTCCACTATCAGCCGATCATTTCCACCACCACCAGCGATATTCACGGCTTTGAGGTGCTGCTGAGATGGAACAGTCCCGAATTCGGAATAGTTCCCCCCGCAGAGTTTATCGGCGTTGCCGAGGAGAGCGGCGAGATAGTCCAGATAGGAACATGGATATTTGAAAGCGCCTGCCGTACCCTTAAACAGATAAACGAGGACCTTAACCCCGATGTTATCATGTCCATAAACGTTTCTCCTGTTCAGCTCAGGCGGGAAAACTATCTTGAACACGTAAAAAGGGTAATCGACATTACACAGGTCAATCCGAAAAATATTCAGCTTGAAATTACCGAAAGCACCCTTATCGACTTCACCGACTCCAAGAGCAGCGTTATCAGCGAGATAAACGACATGGGCATCGCCCTTGCTCTGGACGATTTCGGCACGGGCTATTCGTCGCTGAACTATCTGAAAAATTTCCCGATAAAGTGCCTGAAGATCGACAAGTCCTTTATCGACGAGATCAACAACAATCAGCGTGATTACGCCATTACCGACTCCATTATCGACCTTGTTCACAACCTCGGCATACACACCGTTGCGGAGGGTATCGAGACCGTGGGACAGTATAACTTCCTTGCGGATATGAAGTGCGACTACATTCAGGGCTTCCTTATGAGCAAGCCTCTGGACGAGAACGCGGCGATAGAATTTGTGGAAAGATACGACGCTCTCCACAAGCCCGACAAGCGTATGCTTGAAGAAAACGAGCGAAAGCTTGCCAGCGAAAAGGAGGAGCTTGACCGCCGCAAGCAGGAAGATGATGACGGCGGCGATACGGAGAAGTTCACCGAGGACTTTATCATTTCAAAATAAACAAAACTTAAACCGTCCGAATATAAGAGCGATACTCATATAGAAGTAATGCCCGAAAGCAATTTTTCAACTGCTTTCGGGCTTATTTTAATTATTCTCATACATCAGAAGTTACGCTTTTTATCGAAAATTATCTCTCTGTTTTCTTTTGAACATACAGCTTTAAATTAAGTAAGCCATAGCTCATAAATGCTATTGATGCATAGTAAACAATTCCGATTGCAGCAGCTTTAACAAATGTCAGACTTTCGGTTGAAACCAAGCCATACACTAAGCTGCCGGTAATAAGAAAACGAATATAATCAAACAGCACGTAAGACATTACCATAGCCGGAGCTATAAAAATTCTTCTGATATAATCTTTTTTATTCTTCAATTCAAGCTTTGTTGTAAACAAATACATCGCCAAAACCAAAACGGGATTTATTCCATGCATGAAGAAAAACATTCCGCTGAAATTAAAGTCGTGCCAACCGAAGATTTTAAAAAATATACAACAAAAAACGGTTAATATACATGGCAGTACAAATTGATACAAAATCGCAGGCAGGGCTTTTTTTCTAATTAAACTTACTGTTCCGTCCAATAGTAATAACAAACCGCATGAGAAATTTGAAATAAAAGTCAGCTCATACGACAACTGAAAATTATATCCTGTGAAAACTGTAAACAGTATAAATAATCCCACAACAATTTTTGTTATTTTTATTATAGATCTGTCTGCGTAACATACTCTGTTTTCTTCATAACTCACAATTGTTTTCCCCCGCAAAATTCTGATTTAACATAGTAATTATTATACTTCAAAGCAACTGATTTGTCAATAAAAAACGAAGCATGGAACCAATCCATGCTTTGTTTTTTATAATTAATTTGCTAATCAAAACATTGGAGCATTAGCGCGGAACTTCTCCGCTCAATCAGTTATTTATGAGCTTGTCCTCGTCGCTCCAGCTGTAAAGCTTTCTGATCTCCTCGCCCACAACCTCTGCGGGGTGCTCGGAAGCAAGCTTTCTCATAGCCTTGAAGTGTACCTGTGAACCTGCATCGGACATTTCAAGCAGGAATTCCTTTGCGAAAGAACCGTCCTGAATGTCGGAAAGAGCCTTCTTCATAGCCTTCTTGCTCTCTTCTGTGATTATCTTGGGACCTGTTACATAGTCGCCGTACTCTGCTGTGTTGGAAATAGAGTATCTCATTCCCGCAAAGCCCGACTGGTAAATAAGGTCAACGATAAGCTTTACTTCGTGGATACACTCAAAGTAAGCGTTTCTGGGGTCGTAGCCTGCCTCGCAGAGTGTCTCAAAGCCAGCCTGCATGAGAGCGCATATGCCGCCGCAAAGTACAGCCTGCTCGCCGAAGAGGTCTGTCTCTGTCTCTGTGCGGAATGTTGTTTCAAGAACGCCTGCTCTTGCGCCGCCGATACCGAGAGCGTATGCAAGACCGATGTCTGTAGCGTCGCCTGTAGCGTCCTGCTCAACAGCGATAAGACAGGGAACGCCCTTGCCAGCCTGATATTCGCTTCTTACAGTATGACCGGGTCCCTTGGGAGCGATCATGATAACGTTAACGTTCTTGGGGGGAACGATACAGCCGAAGTGAATGTTGAAGCCGTGAGCAAATGCAAGTGTCTTGCCCTCGGTCAGGTAAGGAGCGATGTCCTCCTTGTAGAGCTTAGCCTGCTTCTCGTCGGGAATGAGGATCATGATAACGTCCGCAGTCTTTGCAGCCTCGGAAACGGAAAGAACCTTGAGACCCTGGGACTCAGCCTTAGCCTTGGACTTGGAGCCCTCGTAAAGACCTACAACAACGTTTACGCCGCTGTCCTTAAGGTTAAGAGCGTGAGCGTGACCCTGCGAGCCGTAGCCGATGATAGCAACGGTCTTGCCGTCAAGTCTGCCCAGATCGCAGTCCTGCTGATAGTAAATTTTGTTTGCCATTTTAAATTCCTCCATTTATATTAATTTTTTGTGTACTATATCAAACAGCGTCAGCCGTTCAATTTATGATTAAAAAATGTGATATTTTCCCCGCCCCTTGATAGGGGCTTAACACAGTAAAGGTTTGCTGTGATTTACTGTGGGGTAGAACAAGCCTGCGCGGGCTCCGCGCTACTTTTTGGTAATGGTGTCCGCGCCCTTTTGTATCGCGATAACACCAGTGCGGACTATCTCCTTGATACCGTATGGACGGATAAGCTCCTCAAACCGCATCAGGTGTACGGGAGTGTCGGATATCTCCAGCGTCATGGTGTTGGCGGAAATATCAATTATCTTCGCGCCCATTATCTCGCAGACGGTGAGTATCTCACCCCGCTGCTGAGGATTTGCGTTTATCTTGATAAGCTGAAGCTCTCTGGGAAGCAGCTCCTCGGGAGCAAGGGTCTTGACCTTTATGGTGTCTATAAGCTTGTTGAGCTGCTTTTCAAGCTGCTCGACGGTATGCTCGTCACCCTCGGCTACGATGGTAACGCGGGAGGTCTCGGGATCGTCCGTCCTGCCCACCGCAAGGCTGTCGATATTAAAGCCGCGGCGTGAGAAAAGTCCGGAAATTCTTGACAGCACACCTGCATGGTTCTCCACCAAAATAGAAATTGTATGTTTCATGGAACAGCTCCTTTACTCTGATCCGATATGCAATTATAGCCGCAATCGGGATTGCATTATCTTTACAGTAATAGTTTACCACATTTTACTCTATAAGTAAAGTGCATATAAGTTATAAGTTATATAATTTAATGTTATGGTGTCATTACCTTAATTTCATGCTTTTTATTCTGTCCGTAAGCGAGTTTACAAGCCGTTCGGAATTACGGCTCACTTTCATAGCTTTGAAAAGAGCCATTCTGATATGATCCGCCGCCGAAAGAACAATATACAGGAAAACGGCGCATAATATGCCTCCGAGCAGCGTTACCGCAGCATTGTATCTCGTAAGGAAAGCAAATTTGTCATTGAAAACAAAGATAAACACAAGCGGGTGGGTATGAATGAGATATACCGAAAAAGACGCGGGAGCAAAGAAATTTATAAGCTTTTCCGCAAGTCCGCTCCTTATTTCAGCGTCCTTGAAAAGCATAAAAAGCGATACCGCGCTGATCACCGTAAAAGGTGAAGTATAATTGTACGTCAGTCCGCCCAGATTGGTGTTGTAAACATTTTCAAAATCCCTTGCGCTTACATAGTCCAGCGCCAGCGACGAAACGCAAGGGATCAAAGATGAAAAAACAAGAGCAGCTGCCCATGTTCTTTTTTTCAGCGTAAAATTGTCTCCGAAGCGTTTTATGTACGCTCCCGCAAGATAAAGGACCGCAAGCCATACCATGCTGAAGCCGTACTGCGTTCCGAAGGGATCCTTTTTGTACGTGAAAGTGAACGGCATAAACGAGAGAACAGCAAACGCAGTTCCGACAAGTACGGTAAATTCCTTTTTATCAATGTTACGTATCATAACATTCATAAACGGAATAAAAAAGAACATTCCGAAATATGAAGTAAAGTACCAATAGGTATTGCTTAAAACAGGCATGAAGCAGCTTGCGGCAGAATAATCGCCTGCCGCAAAGCATTCGGGAGCAGTCAAAAGGAAAGCAACAGTAATTGCCGCGCTGTAAAAAAACACCTGAAGCCACAGCGGAATGATCCGGGAGTAGTTGAATTTTTCCTTTTCGGGACGGTACATAAGATATCCCGTAATAATTGCATAGCAATTTACAGCACAGTAACAGACCGATCCAATGAACCACCCCGCCGCATATTCCGCACTTCCTATTTCAAAACTGTACAGTATCCTGCCATTTAGAAAAATATGAAGTATCAAAATCATCAGCATAGACGTTATTTTCAGCATATCTATCCACAGCAGCCGTTTTTTCATGTTTGATCACCTGACATTACAGTGTGGACTCGTTTCTCCAAACGTTGCACTCCAGCAGGTATGCTTCCTTTGAAGTACACAAATGCTCGATAGCTTCCTCCGCTTCCGCCATGGTGCAGACCCGCTCCGCTCTTATGCCGTAAGCCTTGGCAAGAGCCACAAAATCTGGGTTTCCGTCCGCAATGTGTACGGCTGTCTGGTTGTCGGAATACTGATTTGTCTGGAGCTCCCGAACCATTCCCAGACGGTTGTTTCTCATTAGGATAATCTTAATGGGAATTTTTTCCTGCGCAATTGTAGCAAGCTCCATCATCTGCATCTGGAAAGAGCCGTCGCCGCAGATCGCCACCACCTCCGAATTTGGAGAAGCAAACTTCGCGCCTATTGCCGCAGGTATGGAGTATCCCATTGTACCCATGCCGCCGCTTGTAAGGAAACGTCCGCCCTTGAACTGAAAGTTGTTGCAGGTCCATATCTGGTTCTGACCAACGTCCGCAACGCATACCGTGTTTTCGGACAGCCTTGCCGAAAGCTTGCGGATAAACATTTTCGGGTTCACATAGCCCTCGGTCTCGTCCTCCTTGGGGACGGTGTTCTTTACCTCGGACAGCTCCGCAAGCCAGTCTGCGCGTTCTGCGCTTCCCAGCTTTTCGGAAAGCTCCGTCAGAATAAGCTTGCAGTTTCCTACAAGTGGAATGTCAACGTGCATATTCTTGCCTATTTCGGCGGGGTCAACGTCTATGTGGATAATTTTCGTGGTCTCAGCAAGGAATTTCGGAGACCTGACCGCCCTGTCGCCCACTCTCGCGCCTATGAGTATCATAGTGTCGCACTTGGACACAGCCTCGTTTGCAGTCTTTACGCCGTGCATACCGAGCATACCCATATAGAGGGGGTGTTCCGTGGGGAAGATGCCAAGTCCCATCATAGTTGAGACAACAGGTATCCTTGTCTTTTCGGCAAGCTCCCGAAGCTCGCCGCAGGCGTCGGCGGAAATAACTCCTCCGCCCGCGCAGATAAGGGGTCTTTCGGAATTTTTAAGAGCCTCGCAGACCTTTTTGATCTGAAAGCTGTTTCCCTTTACGGTGGGCTTGTAGGTGCGAAGCTCCACCTTTTCGGGGTACTGAAAATCTATCATGGTCTGCTGGATATCCACAGGCACGTCTATAAGCACAGGACCGTTACGTCCCGAACCCGCAATATAGAAAGCCTCCTTGAATATCCGCGGAAGCTCGGAAGCGTCCTTGATAAGGTAGCTGTACTTTACAAAGGGCTCGGCAGCGCCTGTGGTGTCAACCTCCTGGAAAACGTCGCAGCCAATCTGGTCGGTGGAGACCTGTCCCGTAATGCATATGAGAGGTACGCTGTCGGCGTATGCAGTTGCTATGGCAGTCATAAGGTTCATAGCCCCGGGACCGGACGTTGCGATACAGACCGCAGGCTTGCCCGTGATCCGCGCATAGCCGTTTGCGGCATGACCTGCGTTGTCCTCGCGTCTTACGAGAATGTGGCGTATATCCGAGTGTGTAAGCTCGTCGTAAAACGGACAGATTGCAGCTCCCGGATAACCAAAGACGACCTTAACGCCCTCGTTTTCCAGACATTTTACCATTGCTTCAGCGGCTTTGATCAATCCAATCACTCCAATCGAAAATTTATTGTAAAAAAGTATACCTTTTAATAATACCTCTTTTCGCGTTCAAAGTCAATGGGTATTTGTAAAATTCCGTAAAAATCAATTTTGCGGGACTTTTACTGCTGCAAAAGCAAGTCCCCCGACAACCGCCGAGGGACTTGTTTTAATTATTCATCGCCTTTGAGTACAATTATTCAAATACATCAGCCAAGCTGTCCAAACTTGCTTTCAAGCCGTTCATGCTCGCTTCGAACGCACTCTTTTCGGGACTGCCGTCGGGAGCAGACTCGTAAAGATACTGTGTACGCGCATAAGATTCCTTTAATTTCTCTCTTACTTCCTCGTACTGCCCGTGGAAATTTTCCCATTTTGCATCGGCTTCAGCAGCAAGTCTGTCGTACTCTGCCGCTTTAGCGTCGGCTTCCGCAGCCTTTTGGTCGTATTCACTCCAATCGACCTCGTCATCGCCGCCGAGTACAGCGCCGCTCAAATCAACATCAAATCCTTTTGCAGCCATATCCATAAATTTTTTGAGCAGTCTGTTGCTGTTTATCACAGCTCCGCTCAGATCAATATTGCCGCGTTTCCCGTTGCCATTGAAAGCGTTTGGGTTTCCCGACTGTCCGTGAGCCTCCTGCCACCACTGATCGTATGTGTAATCCTCAAGATCGGCATAGGCTTCAAGCTCTTTGGCGGGCATAATGACCTCAATAAAATGCTGAACATTGAACATGAACATAATATTACCGCTCTCGCCGCTGTTAAAGGGTATCTCGTAGACCCTAAACAAACCGCTTTCCGTGCGCTTGCTCAAAGTTGGCTTGAAACGGCTTCTTTCAAGCGGATACTCCAGCCTGTCCTCCCAATTCTTGTTCTGCACGACTATAAAACGGGACTGACCGTCGCCCGTATGGTTTACGCCGCCCTGCACCGCAAAGCGGAACACATAATCGGTATTTGGTTCAAGCTGTTTTTCGCACTTGATCTGCGACCACGTCCACTGCCAGTCGCCCATCTCGAATACCTCGGCGTTCTCGCCGCTGAAATCGGAAATAAACATTCTGCTTCCTGCGTTTACGGGATTTCCGTCCAATGACTGGCAAGTCTCATCGAATTTAAACTCTCTGGCGTTGAAATTAATAATATTACTCATTTTAAAATCCTCCGTATCGTTATTCGCGGACGGAGCATGAGCGCCTTTGAGCAACCTTATCCGGTCGTCCGAGACGTACTCCGCCCGACCGTTTTTTATCAGCCCACGCGCCCTTTTCGGGTACGTCAGACCGATCTGGTTATCAAATTCGTCTGTAACAATAACGTTTTTTGCCATGGGTGTCCTCCCCTCTTGTTACTTTTCTTATTCGGTTTTTAGTAATATGTCCTGCTGTTTTTTGTTATGGGTGCCGTCCCCGATTATCATTATAGCACATTATTTTTCACTTTGCAAGACATTTCAGCACATTTGTGCAGTGTTGTTTTGCACAATTTTTTGAAGAAATTTTGTGCAAACCGCAGAAAAATTTTTACAAATGAAAAATTACGGGCTTTTGAATTGTATTATATGTAGAAGCAAATCCAAAACGCCGAAAATGAAAGGAAATGGTGAAAATGAAAAAACTTTTGTGTACCCTGTTTGCCGCCGCTGTGGTCGCCGCAATGTCCGCAGTAACGGCTTTTGCGGAGGATAATCTTATATTTATCAAGACCGCGCCCACGCCGAAAGAAGTTACAGAATATGCTGAAAAAATCTTTGCAGATAAATCGCATATTTCCTACAGACTTAAAACAATCGGTCTTACCGAGGAACAGCAGAAAACCGCACAACTTGGCAGTCCTATCATAGTAAACGAAGTATATCCGAGCGGGGTAGAACATACAGGATACGATTTCCCTATAATGTGCGACGGCAAGTTTGCCGCATTTCTAATGTTTTCTGACGACTATACCGTCGGCAATACAATGGGTCAGGAGGAATATGAGGATAAACTGAACAATCTTAAAACC
>CAMWVO010000023.1 GCA_947177695.1 uncultured Clostridia bacterium | reverse complement strand
AGGTACAGCGATCATGGAAAAAAACACCGGCGGTCTTTTAGACGCCCTGAGAGAAATAGGCGTTGAGGTGGACAAAACACTTTCGCGGTTCGGAGACGATTCCTCCGAGATCTATATCAAATTCCTGAAACGTTTTCCCGATGAGGACAGGATAACGCCGATCAAAGACGCGGTTTCGGAAAACGATCTTGAAAAGCTTTCCCAGACCGCCCACAAGCTGAAAGGGGTCTCCGCAAATCTGGGAATGACTGCTCTTTCGGAGTCCGCGCACGTCCTTGAACTTAAAGCCAAGAACGGCTCCGCGGAAGGCGCCGATATGGATATAAAGCTTATAGAAAAGCTGAACGGAGATATCTGCCGTATTATCAGGGAAAACGCTTGACAGGAAGTCCTGCGGGCTTACTGTATAAAAAAGGACATAACGCCTGCCGCCGCACGGAGGTATGCGTTATGTCCTTTGTTTTTTCATTTTTTAACCCTGCGCGGTCATATCTGCGCGTCAAGGGTAAGCCCGTATGAGGGAAGAAATTCCCGTATGAACTCCTCCGCTTCGGGAAGCTCCATGTCGTGTACGGCTTTCAGGGTGCTCTGCTCCGCGTTGGCAAAATCCAGATTTCCCATGTTCCGCTCCTCGATGCACTTTATAAGCGCGGAAAGCTTGTCCGCAGCCTTTACAAGCTGCCAAAGCTCGCTTTCCTCCTCGGTCTTTCCCATCAGCGGACGGTAATATTCCCGCAGGTCGTCGGGCAGATAGCTCAGTATCTTCTCCCCCGCGATCTCCTCCACCCTGCCGTACTGCTGTTTTATCTCCTCGTTGTAGTACTTTACGGGTGTAGGCAGGTCTCCCGTGATTATTTCGGTAACGTCGTGGTACATCGCCAGCAGCGCAGCCCGTTCGGGATCGACATTCCCGCCGAAGCGGACGTTCCTGTACAGCGCCAGAACGTGGGCGATAAACGCGGTCTCCAGACTGTGTTCGCTGATGTTCTCGTTAACGGCGTTTCGCATAAGTCCCCAGCGGTTTATATATTTCATTCGGGAAATTATGGCAAAAAATTTCCTGCCTCCCATATCGTTTCCCGCACAGTTTCCTGTCTCGTTTCCGGACACAAAGCCCGCCTCCTTTCGCCGTTTCGGGTCACTGTCTGATATGGATACCCTGTGACTCGATATAGTCCTCCATTTCCTCCTTGGCTTCCTCAGCCCATGAGGTTTGGTCGGGCATAAGATTGTGCTTGTCACCGTTTGTTTTTTCGGGAACGCGCGTACCCTGTCCGCTCTGCTTGTTCTTGTCTTCCATAAGCTAACTCCTTAAAATAAATCTTGCCGCCTGCTCTGTTATCCCGGACATGTCGGGAATCCTTATCGGCTGTATGCTCATTATCAGGTCTGCCGCATATAGAACCGTTACCAGGATCATGCTCCATGACGTGATAAGAATGGGAAAGGTGCGCTTTTTGTGGTACGGTGTATAGGCGGGAAGCTTCATTCCTCCCGAGGATGCCTCCATGACAAACACTATCAGTCCCGCGATAAGGAAAACGGGCAGAGATATCACGGTTACCGCTAAGGAAGCGTCCTCGTTAAAGTAATTCACGACAGTCTGTAACGAAGCTATGATGTTTGCCGACATATGACATATTATTGACGGAATAAGCGAACCCGTCTTTATTGTGATCATTGCCATGGGTATACCCAACAGGAAGCCCAGAACAAACTGATAGGGATTTCCGTGCATGATGCCGAAAATAAACGCCGATAAAAATATAGCGAACCTCTGGCTTATCCTGGCGGTGCAGCGAAGCACTATCCCCCTGTAGACAAGCTCCTCGCCTATGGGAGCAAGAATGACCGTCGCGATCACGTCCACCGCGTAGACCGACGGCTTATGCTCAAGGGCATAGTCCACTCCCGGAACTTCCAGACCCACCGAATAAAGTCCGTTTTGCATTATGACCCCTAAGATCATCGACAGCTGCTGAAGAAAAAGCACTATCATCACATATTTTGCGATCTCTTTGCCGTTCAGCCCGTCCGTTCCGAAAAGCTCCTTGGGGTTGTAGCGGGTCAAAGCGCAGTACAACACAAAAACAAGCATTGCGGTGAGCGCGGGAAAGCACCCGCCTACGATCGTGTGAGCAAGGGTGTAGACCGCCTGACCGTACTCATTGTACTCCATTTCGCCGCAGAAAGCCCAAAAGCCCGCATAGCAGAAGACGATTATAAGTATGTACAGCGCCAGCAGAGCCGCTCCTACGGCGTTGAAGGTACGGCGTATTTCTTTTTTCTCGTCGGGCGTGGCTTCGTCGCCATAAGGGTAGTACATCTGAGGAGGAAGCTGACCGTTGTTCTGCCCGTTGGGCTGTCCGTAATAATTCATATAATTTCTCCGATTTTTAAAGCTTAAAGGTAGCGTATTACCGCCGCGATCTTTCCGATTATTTCGCACTCGTCCACTATAATGGGATCCATAGTGTCGTTTTCTGGCTGGAGGCGGTAGTGACCGTTCTCCTTGTAGAACGTCTTTACGGTAGCCTCTTCTCCGTTCACCATAGCGGCGACAATATCGCCGTTTTGTGCAGTGGAGCATTTCTCCACAACAACAATATCCCCGTCCAAAATAGCCGCGTTTATCATACTCTCGCCGCGGACTTTAAGAGCGAAAAGCTCTCCCGTATAGTTTTTCTGCTCGTGGAAATTAATATAGTCCGTGATGTCCTCCACAGCAGTGATAGGCTGACCCGCCGTGATAGTACCCACTAACGGTATCTTCACCGCGCCCTTTCCCGCAAGCTTTATGGCACGGTTGCAGCCGTCAACCTTTTCGAGGTATCCCTCCGCAACAAGGGAATTGACGTACCTTGCCGCCGTTGAGGTGGAGCGTATGCCAAGAGCCGCGCATATCTCACGTATGGACGGAGCAAAGCCGTCCTCCATCCGCTCCTTGACGTACTCGAAAACCCGTTTTTCCTTGTCGTTCATTTAAACCATCCTTTCACACGGTTTTATATTTTTCGTTCAGCAGTTCCAGTATTCTTCTTGCCGCCTTGTTAACGTCTCCGCAGCCCAGAGTAACGATAAGGTCGCCCTCCTCCGCGTTTTTGCAGACGTACTGCGACACAAGCTCTATGCTCTCGTCGTGCTCCCTGTCGAAGCATACCGAGCCGTTTATTTTGTCCGCCAAAGCGGTAGCGGTTATTCCCGACGTGTTTACCTCTCTGCCGCCCATTATGGACGTAAGGACAACCTTGTCCGCAATGGAGAGCGCCTTTGCAAAGTCGTCAAGCAGAAGCTCCGTCCTTGAAAAGGTAAAGGGCTGATGCACCGCCCATACTCTTTTGAAGCCAAGCTTTACCGCAGATTCCAACGTGGCTGCGATCTCCGCAGGGTGGTGACCGTAATCGTCCACAACGGTGATACCGCCTGCCTCGCCGTACTTTTCAAACCGTCTGCCCGCGCCTTTAAAGCTTTCCAGACCCGCAGCAATTCCCTCGGGAGAAGCCCCTGCATAGTCCGCAGCCGCAGCCGCAGCGACGGCGTTCACAATATTATGCTCGCCGGGAACGTGCAGAGTAACAGTGCAGAACAGCTTTCCGTCCCGCATAATATCAAAGGAGGTCTCCATGCCGCCGATGTGCTTTATATTGGCAGGATACCATTTATTGCTTTCCGACCTGCCGAAAGTGATTATCCTGCCTTTGTCAAGACCCTCCACAGCCCTCATGGAATTTTCGTCGTCCCCGTTGATGATAACGGCGCTGTCGGCATTCTCGCAGAAAGTCCGGAACGATCTTATGATATTGTCAAGATTTTTGAAATAGTCCAGATGATCCTCGTCAACGTTCAGCACCACCGCCGCCGAGGTTTTAAGATTGAGGAAATGATCCTGAAACTCGCAGGCTTCGCACACCATGATATCACTTTTTCCCGCAATGCCGCTGCCGTGGATAAGAGGAAGCTTTCCGCCTATCACCGCGCTTATGTCAAGTCCCTGCATTACCAGTATCTGGGTTATCATGGAGGTAACTGTGGTCTTGCCGTGAGTTCCGCTTACGCAGATGGTGTTGCCGAACTGCTCTGTAAGAATACCTAAAAGCTGGCTTCTTTCCAGAACGGTGGCGCCGCTGTTTTTGGCGGCGATAAGCTCGGGGTTGTCGGGCAGGATAGCCGCCGTGTGGACAATAAGATCAGCGTCCCCGATATTCTCCGCCCGCTGACCCAAGTACACGGGAATGCCCATGCTGCGGACAGCCTGTAGGGTCTCCGTCTCGTTGTTGTCCGAGCCTGTCAGATAGTATCCCTTTGAGTGGAGTATCTGCGCCAGAGGGTACATTCCGCTTCCGCCTATGCCGATAAAGTGGATATGTCGGCTGTTATTTATAATTTGTTTATCCAAAAATTACACCCCGCATATTTTTGTTTCAGAAAAAGTTAAAAAAATTTAAAAATAATCTGCTATACTATAGGATAGCGGCATACATATTATCGGCAAATTTTTATTTTTCATACTGAATATTTTACCATTAAATGTTTAATAATATGTTTGTAGTTAAGTATACCGCAAATGTCAATTATTAAGGAGGACGTTTCTAATGAACATCACAGACATTAAGATCAGGAAAATTATACCCGAGGGCAGACTCAGGGCAGTTATTTCCATCACCATCGACAATATGCTCGCCGTACACGACATCAAGGTCGTTCAGGGTGATGAAAGACTGTTCGTTGCAATGCCCAGCAGGAAGGATGAAAGCGGAATTTTCAGGGATATCGTTCACCCGATCTCTCCCGATGCCCGCAAGCTTGTTGAGGACGAGATCCTCGAAGCTTACACCCGCCATATAGAGCAGATGCAGGCTGAAGCAGAAGCAGAGGAAGCAGGTTTCTAAGCGGGGAGCCCCCGCCGGCACATTGTCCCCACGGCACTTGGCTTCTTCAAAGCGATATTGCACTTGACTTTACCCGACCCGCAAGGTGGTCGGGTAAAGTTTTTTATTTGCTTATTTGCCCAGTATCCTTGCCGCCTTGAGTACGGCGCACTGAGTTTTCGCGTCGGGAAGCTTTCCGTCCATGACCATCTGAACGGCGTCCTCAAGCTTTACCTTTATCACGTCAAGAAATTCGTCCTCGTCAAGGGACTGAGACTGATAGGTCAGACCCGTTGCAAGGTACATATGAATTTTCTCAGTGAGGTACGCAACGGAGGGATAGCACACGCCCAGATACTCAAACTTTTCGCAGACCATGCCTGTTTCCTCACGAAGCTCTCTCAGACCGGCCTCACGGTGATCCTCGCCGAACTCAAGCTTGCCCGCGGGAAGCTCTGTAAGGACTTCCTGAAAAGGATATCTGAACTGCTGTACCATAAGTATCTCGCCCTCGTCGGTAATGGGGACGACGCATACTCCGCCCGGGTGTACTACCAATTCGCGGTTGACTACCTCGCCGTTTTCAAGCTCGGCTTGGTCTTTTTTTACGGTGATGATTTTTCCGTCGAAAATAAGCTCGGAGCTTACTGTTTTTTCAAAAAGGTGCATAATGAGACCTCCGTTCAAAAATTGCACAGCAACTGCACAACAAATGTTCTGTTTTTACCATTATAACACATTGCTTTCCGTTTAACAAGGGGTCGGGAGGTATTTTTTTATATTTTTTCACAAAAATTGCAAAATCTATTGTAAAGAAGCGGAAAAGCATTTATAATAAAGATGTATATCTTTAAATTTACAACAAATTTACAACGGAGGTTCGCTTTGAAAAATTCACAGATATCGCTGAAATTCAGCTTCAGAAATCTTCTTATAAACAAGGGGATATACCTTTTCGCGTTCTTTATCCCCATGATAGTACTGCTGGTGTCCTACTTTATTTTCGGCATCTATCCGTTCGGGGACGAGTCCGTGCTGGTGCTTGACCTGAGCGGTCAGTACGTTTACTACTACGAAAACCTCAGGGACGCTTTCTGGGGGAACGGCAGCTTTGTAAACAGCTGGAGCCGCAACCTTACGGGAGAAACAATGGGTATCTTCGCCTACTATCTGGCAAGTCCGTTCACCATTATTATAATGCTTCTGCCCCGCTCAATAATGACCACCTCCCTGCTTATCATGCAGATGTTAAAGGTCGGTTCGGCTTCGGTAACGTTCTGTATGTACCTGCGGAAGTCCAAAAATACCGCGCCCTATACCGCGCTTATTTTTTCCATTTTGTACAGCCTTATGGCGTACATGATAGTTCAGCTTATGGATCCCATGTGGCTGGACGGTCTTATCTACCTCCCCATAATCTGCCTTGGGATAGAACGGCTTATCGACAAGGGAGAATGGCTGCTGTTCATAATTCCCCTTGCGCTGATGTTTATAGCAAACTTCTACATCGGCTGGATGATAGCCATTTTCTGCTGCCTTTACTTTATCGCTTACTACTTTTTTATTGCAAAGAACACTCTTCCGTTCCATTTCAAGCATATGCTTTTGTCGGGTGTTAAATTCGCCTGCGGAGGAATTATAGCCGCGGTCTGCGCGGCATGGCTGCTCATACCACTTTACTACAGCCTCAGCCTTGGCAAATTCGAGTTCTCCACGCCAAGCTACGAAATGAAGACCCAGTTCGATTTTGCGGACTTCTTTATGAATATCCTCCCCAATGTTTACGACACCTGCCGTCCCGAGGGCTCGCCCGTTGTCTACTGCGGGGTAATGACAATACTGCTTGTTCCGCTGTACTTCTTTAACAGAAACATCAAGCTTCGCCAGAAGATAGGCTTCGGACTTCTCACTCTGTCGGTGATACTGTCCATGTATATGTCCACGGTGGACTTGGTATGGCACGGCTTTCAGGTACCCAACTGGCTGCCCTACAGATACTCGTTCACCATCAGCTTTCTTATGCTTGTCATGGCGGCGCAGGCTTTCGAGCGTATCGAGGGTATAAGCTTCAAGGAAATAGGCGGAATGTTTTTCCTGCTTGCGGCATACGTTCTGTATCTTGACAAGCAGAACCCAACCGTATCCGCAAACGGCAAGGATATCGAAAAAATGAATATCCTTGCGGCGGTATGGTTTACCATACTTCTGGCGGGACTTTACGCGCTGCTTCTGTATCTCCAGAAAAAGCACTACAAGGTCAAGCCCGTGCCCATTGCGATAGCGGTTCTGGTCATCTTGGAAATGACGGTAACGACCACCTACACCATGTACAAGATCGACAAGGACGTTGTGTACTCCAAATACAGCTCCTACAACAGATACATCACCCTCGGACGGAACACTGTGGAGAAGATATACGAAATGGACGACAGTCCCATATACAGGATAGAAAAGAATTTCCACCGTACCGTAAACGACCCAATGGCTTTCGGCTCCTTCGGACTTTCCCATTCAAGCTCCACCCTTAACGCCGCGCCAATACAGTTCCTGCGGAACTTAGGCTTTTCCTACGGCGGGCACTACATCAAGTACAAGGGCGCGACTTATGTTACCGACGCGATATTCGGAATAAAATACGTTATGGAAAAGGGAACTGCCCCTCAGCCCGACGAGAACGGGGTAACGCCTCTTCCCGACGTTGAAAAGTCAAAGCACTATGATAACCTTGTGCTTGCAAACGGCGACAAAAAGGAGATAATGTACGTTTACGAAAATCCCTACGCTCTGCCCGTCGCTTTCATGGCGGACGAGTCCATAGCAGACCTGAGCTTCGATTCCTGGGAAAACCCCTTTGAAAACCAGAACAAGCTGCTGTCCTCGCTGCTGTCGGACGAGTACCGTGAGTTCTTCAAAAGGATAGAGGACGTGGACGTTGTTCCCGAAAACGCAAAGCCCTCCACCTACGGTACTCACACAAAATACGTGCCGAGAATAGACGGAGAAAACTCCCATATCGAGTTTATCTTCGACGCTCCAACGGACGATATGATCTATATGTATTTCCCCTCCCAGTACGAGCGTGAGGTGAACCTGTGGCTCAACAAGGATTTTGTGGACTACTACTACGAGGCGGGAAGAATGTGCATTCAGCCTCTTGGAAAATTCAATGCGGGCGATGAGCTTTCCTTTATTACCACCATTACCGAGAAAAAGAAAGAGGTGCTTTTCAAGGAGAATTATTTCTACTACCTTGACGAGGAGATGTTCCGCGAAGCT
Organism: uncultured Clostridia bacterium; assembly: GCA_947177695.1. Classification (GTDB taxonomy): domain Bacteria; phylum Bacillota; class Clostridia; order Oscillospirales; family Ruminococcaceae; genus RGIG8773. Next base: position 4,499 of record CAMWVO010000023.1, on the reverse strand, counting down.
ATCGACGAGCTGAAGCGTCAGCCCCTTGAGGTAGAAAGCTTCAAGGAGGATCACTTAAAGGGTACGGTAACCGCCGAAAAGGACGGAATACTGTTCACCACCATTTCATGGGAGCCCGGCTGGACTGTTCTGGTGGACGGCGTAAAGACCGAGCCTGTAAAAATCGCAAACGACGCGCTGGTAGGCATTCCAATGAGCGAGGGAACTCATACCGTGGAAATGAAATTCTTCCCCAAGGGACTTGCTCTCGGACTTGCGGTGTCCCCCATAGGAATACTTGCGGTCGTTCTGATAGGACTGTACGAACGCAAGAACAGAAAAGTAATGCTTAACAGACTTTACGAATAACCTTTACAAAGACTTAAAGAGAGGAACTGATATTATGGCAAACAATTCAAACGGCGGATACGAAACCATCTGGACGGATAAAAAGCGCACCCTTTTCGGACTTCCCCTTTCGTTTACAAGATATATCCTTACCGAGAAAAAATTTATCACCCGCAAGGGCTTTCTGTCCATAACCGAGGACGAGATAGAGCTTTACCGCGTGGTTGACAAGAGCCTGCGCCTGCCTTTCGGACAGCGCATATTCGGCTGCGGAACGGTCATCATAAACTGCCGCGACACGGATACTCCCGTGAAAGAGGTGGTATCCATCAAAAATCCGCGGGACTTTATGAATATCTTTGAAAAGCAGGTGGATATCCAGCGGGATAAATACCGCACCCGCGGCAGGGACATGATGGCGTCCGATATCCATATGGGCTGCGACCACGACGATTATGACGATTAAGGTGGCTATATGCTTGATTTTATCACCGAAAAAATCGACTGCTGGGACTATCTGAAAAGCACCGACCTGCCCGTGTTCATTTACGGCATGGGGGACGGGGCTTTAAAGATAATGCGTGTTTTCGAGCAGTACGGAATACCTCTTGCGGGCTTTTTCGCAAGCGACGAATTTGTCCGCGGACATACCTTTCAGGGACATTTAGTCCATACGCTTTCGCAAATTGAGGCTCTTATTGACGACTTTGTTATCGTCCTTGCCTTTGCGGCGGGGTATCAAAGTCTTTACGACAGGATAAACGAAATCGCAAAGCGGCACATTCTCCTTGCTCCCGACGTTCCGGTCGCGGGGGAGGGTCTGTTCACCTATGCCTACTGTCTGGAAAATGGGTCGAAAATTCAGGCGGTCTATGATATGCTTGCGGACGAAAAGTCGCGACAGACTTATGCGGACGTTCTGAATTTTAAAATCAGCGGCAAGATAGATTACTTAAATAACTGCACGTCCCCGAAAGAGGAAGTCTACGGCGAAATTATTCCTCTCGGCAATGAAGAAGTTTTTGCGGACTTGGGAGCATATAACGGCGACACCGCCGCAGAATTTATTGAAGCCTGCGGAAATAATTTCCGTCACATTTACGCCTTTGAACCTAACCCGAAAAATTTTCGGAAGCTTACAAAAAATCTTCCCGACAGCGATAAAATTACTTTGTTCAATGCCGCGGCGGGACGGGAAAACGGTGTTGCAAAAATTTCCGCAAACGAGGGAAGAATGTCCCGCGAAAACGGTTCGGGAAAGACCGTGGAAATACCCGTCCTTGCGGTTGATAATGCCGTCAAGGAGGATGTTACGGTGCTGAAGCTCGACGTTGAGGGCGGCGAGCGTGAGGCATTACTGGGTGCGCGCCGTCACATTGAAAACGGCGCGAAGATACTCTGCTCACTTTACCATCGAAACGAGGATATGTTTGAGCTGCCCTTGCTGATAAAAAGCATTAATCCCGAACTGAAATTTTACGTCAGACATCAGCTTTATATTCCCGCATGGGAGACGAATTTGTACGCAGTACCAAAAGGAGAATAATTATGATAACCGAAACATTCGATGATAAATCAAAGGCAATAATTGAGCCGCTGATAAATGAAAATGCGCCTGCTGTTGATGCGTGTATTCTGACGTTTTCGGAGAAAATAGAAAAATTTGTGACAGAGAATTATGACTGCAAACAAATCGGCACATTTTACTTTGCGACGGGAGATACTCCCGTCTATCAGATCGACTGTGCGGGAAAGAAAATTGCATTTTATAAAACATACGTGGGCGCTCCCGCCTGTGTGGGAACGGTGGAGGACAGTCTGTCGATAATAAAAACGAAAAACTATGTTGTATTCGGCGGAGCGGGCTGTCTTGACAAGGAAATAGTCCACGGGAAAGTAATGGTACCCACCGAAGCTTATCGGGACGAGGGCACGTCCTATCACTATATGCCTGCTTCCGATTATGTAACCGTAAAAAATTCCGATATCGTTGCGGAATTTATGAGCAAAAACGGCATCCCCTATGTTAAGGGAAAGACATGGACTACCGATTCGTTTTACAGGGAGACCGTAAATAATTTTAAAAAGCACAAGGCTGACGGCTGCATTTCGGTTGAAATGGAGTGCGCGGGCTTGCAGGCGATGTGCGATTTCAGAGGTTTGGAGCTGTACACATTTTTTACAAGCGCAGACCTGCTGGACGCTCCCGAATGGGACAAGAGACACAAAGATGGGGAGATAAAGGGTACTCAGCACGACGCGGGACATTTTGATATTGCTCTTGAGCTTGCGGTCTATGTTGCAGGACGTGAATAACGGAGGGAATTATGAACGCTAAAAAAGTATTTGCGTGTCTGTTGGTATCGGTCATTGCCATTACCCTTTTTGGTTGTGAAAAAGCGGTAGGAACTGTGTCGGAAGAAACAACAATTCCCGAAACGACCGCCTTAACATTAAGCGAGGAAGAGCTTGACAAAATGGCTGAAAATATGCCCGAAATTGTGTTTGTTATGTCCCATAATTATGATGACAGCAACATTGTCGGCTGCTACATAACAAACACAGGGGAAACGAAAATGTATGATTTTAGGAACATTGCTCCCGATGAAATTTATGAAGTTCCCGACGTTTATGGCAGGCTTGAAGAAGCGGTATGCTCCGAAATAGATTTCAGTCTGTATAATATAGATGGATATTTGTTTACGGAAAATGATTTAACTGCGGTCTCGGAAAGTACAGTAACTGAATACTATAAAGAATTATTACAGATAAACGGAACAGTTGTTAAGTGGGATTCCGGGGTTGTATATGATGATCCGGAACACCCAACCGGTCATTACAGATTCTATGGAATAAAATATGATGAGCATGGTGACCGGCAGTGTATTCTTTTATATGGGTATGGAGAAAGCTATAAGTACTATTACAAAGATTCAAATACAGATAGATTCGCAAATGAATTAAACTATAAAATTTATTCGGAGGCATATATTACATTTCGTAATGCTCTTGAAGGGGCTTGGTCTTAATGTTAATAACGGAGGCACAGAATGCACTTGTATCATTATTACGACAAATCGGGAACGCCGTTCCGCAATTTGTCGGAGCTGTCAGTTGATGACGCGAAAGCCGTCCTTGAAAAAATAAAAGCCGAGAAGCCCAATTCCCAGACCGCGGAAAGGCATGACAAATATGTTGAGTACAGACGGAACTGCGAGGAAATCCTGCGTACCGAATTTCTGAAAAAGGGCGGGAAAATACTCCGCACCCCGCCTCACTATATGGTGGTTGAGCATAGTCCGTGGCTCAGCACCTGGTTTGAGGACTGCGGCTTTGTGAAAATTCCCGTTGAGGAATTTGACAAGGCGACGCTTTCCTTTACATACGGCGATTCAATGCCGACGTTCGGTATTAACGACGGAAAGGAGTACCGCCACAAGCTTTACACCTATGACGAGATACTGAAAATTATTGAAAAATACGGCTTACCTCAGGACTGGAACGACGACGGGAAACACGGTCCCGAAAGGTATATTGAGGTTCACGTCTGGAGCGACGAGACGGTGGGGAAATATAAAGGATGCATAAAATGAGCGGAAAGTGGAATATTTTTGAACTTGCAAACGGACATTTATCCTGCGAAAATATAAGTCTTGGATCACAGGATATTGATAAGACAGAGGAAATTATTGAAAAACATTTTGGGGCAGGAATACTAAGACGCAGAAGAATCCATGTTTCTTATGACTGTTGGTCGGGAGTTTATATTATGCCTGTGTGGTATGGTGCAAGTGAAGAAATCATGTCCGACTGCGATGAGTTTATAAAGGAAATTTACGAATTTCTGAAAGCTTTGGAAAAACAATAAGGAGGCTATATGGTACTTCTTGTTATCGACGCGCAAAAGGAGATCACAAACGACCGCCTGTACAGATTTCACGAGTTTGTTTCCACCGTAAAAAAGCTGATAAAAACGGCTCGGGAATGTGGCATTGAAGTGATTTTCGTCCGCCATGACGACGGTGCGGGGACGCCAATGACAAAGGGTCTTGACGGCTTTGAGATTTACGGGGAGTTCGCTCCCGAACAGAACGAAAAAATATTTGACAAGCGTGTAAACAGTCCGTTCAGAGCCCCCAGGCTTGCGGAATATTTATCGGAACAAGACGAAA
>CAMWVO010000022.1 GCA_947177695.1 uncultured Clostridia bacterium | reverse complement strand
CCGAGATCTACACGCGTAAGATCGTCGGCAGCGTCTGATGTGTATAAGAGACATGGCATAGGAGGAGGTAAGTCCCCCGAAAACGCCCGCCTGACGAAGCCGCAGGGTAAGCTTGGTTTTGGTCATGTCCCCCGATTTGGAAACGTTCCATGTACCCGTCGTAAACTCCGCGCTGTCGGGGAAGGAAATGTCTCCCGCCGAAACGCTTGTAACGTAGTCAAAGGTAAGGGTTATCGACCCTGCGTCAAACGCGGAAACATAGTACCCTCCGTTGCCGCCGTCGCTGTAGGACTGGTTATCGTAGGTCAGCGAGAACGGAACTTTCACCGCAGTTTTCAGCTTGATGACAGTATCCGTGCCGTCCTTGCCCGCGGCGGCTACCGACATGGGATTGCTGCCGAGAGGACGGTTGTCAAGCACATTGACAGCGTTAGTTCTGATACGCTTGCCCGAATTGGTGAGGTAGTAGTCCGTACCGTTATAGGTAACGGTTTTAACTATGTAGTCAAGCGTTCCCGCGGGAAGTCTGGCACAATTCGGCGTAGGACTTGTTCCGGTAGTCCTGTAGTCGTACACCATAGTATTGTCGTTTCTGACCTCCAGCAGACTTCCGCTGTAGTCGTTTGCAACCTCCGCAAGGGCGTTTACAATAATTTTCGCGCCTGTTCTGGATTCGCTTATATTTCCCGATTTGGTGGGATAAGTTCCGTAAAACTCGATATTTCCGAGATTTATGTCCTCGCCCCGCTTTCCCGCGGGAGCGGTGTAGTAGCCCACGTATTTGGTGTAGTTGGAGTTGGGATCAAGCTCGTCAAGCTGTCCCTCAACCTCTTTCAGGGCAACGCTTTTGCCGTTTACCGAAGCCGTTACCGTGGAACCGCGGTACGCAATTGCGCTGAGAGTTATGGTGGACTGCTCCTCCACGCGCATGGTGTCGTCCGTTGGGGAAACGCTTTTCAGCACGTTTACCGTTCGGGTTATCTTATAAGTGATGACCTTTGCCTTATTCTGGAATTTGAATGTGTTCAGACCAACGTCAAGCTCCTCAGTGAAATAGAAGCGTCCCGCCTCGTTAAGCTTGATCTCTTTTCCCTGATAGTAAACGGGGAAATTGGGGTCGAAAGAACCTGCGAAAATAACGGTAGGCTCTTCGGTCTTAAAGGTGGTCTTGGTGGGCAGGGTCATTTCAAGCTCGCTGTTAAGACCCTCTACGTCGATCTGATTGTCGTAGTGCTTCATCAGCGCGCTTGTGGACTGCATAACGTCCTTGTCAAGGGAGGACAGTGAGTGGAACGCGCTTCCGCCGTAGGAATCGTAATCGGAAGCCGCAATGACCTGCTTTACAAGCTCGTCGGGAGAACCCCAGCCCTCCGCATCGGTGCAGATACGCTGGTTCATGTGGTGGACATAAAGAGGTATATCCGCTTCCTCGGCGTACTTGTTCCACCAGCCGACTATTTCCTTGAACGGCAGAGAACTGTCGCTCAGCGAGCCTTTGGCTTTCAGCATGATAAAGTCCGCGCAGCCGTTTTGGATATAGCTCACCGTATCGGCGTAGCCGTCCGTGAGAGCCTCAAAGTCCACAGAAGTCTCCGAACCGTTTGCCGTTGTGGTGTAGTTCGCCCATACATCGTTAAGGGATATTCCCACGGGGACGGTGTTGTTGGTACGTCTAACAGCATCCGCCGCAAGACTGAATATGTACGCGCCGTTGTCGGGAAGCCAGTTGTCATAGCCTATACCCGAACCGTACTTGACGTAATCCTCAAGGGAGGTGTTGTTTTTGGAGGAATAGTAGCCGTCCAGAATAATTCCGTCAACGGGATACTTGACCGTAAAGCTGTGTACGGTTATTGCAAGCCTGTCAATGCGTGAACGCAGGTCGTCCTCTTTCAGACCGTCCAGAACGCAGTCCAGACTGAAATTCAGATAGACATAGAAGCCCCGCTCCTTAGCCGCCTCCACCGCATAGTCCACAAGCGGACGTTCTACCGTCTCGTTCATGTCCGCACTGTAGAAAGTCTCGCCCTTTCGGTCGGTCATTATTATTATGGAATTAAGGTTGTTTTTCTCTGCGATATCCAGCATTTCCGAAACGCTTGCGGAGATCTGCTCCTCGGTAAGCGGTTCGCCGTCCTCGTTGGGCACGGCAAAGTCCACTGTCGGGGTAACGTAAACTCCCCGCATATTTTCGGGAAAGCTGTACATTGGAGCCATGTCCGGTTCCTCAAATGCGGGCAGTGTTTCGTCTCTTCCGATATCGGGCTGGGGAGCAATTACGGTGATATTTCCGAAATCCTCCTCCGTTTCCGCGGAAACGGAAATTCCGACAAATCCCGACAAAAACTGCGCGCAATGCGCGCAAATGGAAAATACCGTCACCAAACCCGCTATTCTGCGTGATTTCCGCCGTTTCCAAAAAGCGGGATAATCTTCTCTTTTTCGTTTCATATTGTCTCATTTCCCTTTCTTTAGAGTGCTTTGTTCTACTTTATTTTTCTATATTTTTTATTTCCTTTGAGACCTGAGCGGAAACGTCCGCCGTGGGGTTGAAAACCGAATCGTATCGGTACAGCGCAACTCCGCCGTAATTTCCGAGAGCTTTTGCAAGCTTCATCTGTCGTGCCAGAATGTCGCTGTTTTCCAGCCATTCCCTTTTTCCGCTGCTGCCTGCGTAGTTATCCTCCGCGCCGACCTTATAAGCAGCAAGACCGATAACAAGCTTCACATCGGAAGTTTTCACCATGCCGCTCCAAAGCGAAATCACGTCCGCATATGGGAGTGCGGCATTGTCAAATCCGAAATATACCTGCGGCAGAATATAGTCGCAGTAGCCGCTTTCGGAACACCATTTCCGCACATCGGCGTAAAGCTCTCCGTAGTTGTTTTCCACGCTGCCCTGGGGGGAAATTCCAAAAACCACCGTGTCGTTTGCGGAATGTACAGCCTTGTAAAGTTTTTTCACCATTTTGTTCACGTTTGCAATCCGCCAGTCGGAAAGAGACATACCGTTTCCCATTTCCGCATAAGCGGCGCTGTCAAAGCTTTTGTCCGTGGTGGGGTAGAAGTAGTCGTCTATCTGGATACCGTCAACCTTGTAGTTTGCCGCAATCTCGGTTATTCCCGCGGCAATCAGGTCGGTGACCTCGTCATAGGCAGGGTTGAGATACCACCTGTCCCCCGATTTGACTATGTATTCCCCGCGCTTATTGTTGTACCATTTTTTAATAGTATAGCTGTCGTCGATCTTTTCAATCTGGGAAGTGGTCATTGTCCGCATTGGATTTACCCATGCATGAACGGAAATCCCTCTCTCGTGAGCGCACTCGATCATGACCTGAAGCGCATCAAATTTGTTTTTCGTACCTATAGTTCCGTCAAACTGTTCTCCCGACGGAAACAGCTCCGAGTCGTAGTAAGCGTCCCCGAAAGCGCGGACTTGAACATAGACCGTGTTGAATCCCAGATCGGAAATATTGTCGAAATACTCGCCCACAGATTTTCTGAAAGACGCTTCCGACTTGTTCTTAAGTATGGAAGCATACTCTAAATATGTGATCCAGAAGCCCTTCTGCTCGTCGAAGTTAAGTGCGGAATAAGTGTTCTTTTTATATGGCTTATACGGCGTTTGCGACGCGGAAACGGTTTGTATTTCCATTTTTTCTTCCATTTCCGTTCTTATTTCCGTTATTTCCCTCGGACTTTCATATTGAAGCGTCAATTTGGTAGTTTGGCTTACCTGCGCGGTTTGTGCTATTATTTCCGTTTTTATTTCCGAAATTTCCGTCGATTTTTCTGTTATTTCCATATTTCCGTTTTTCATTTCCGAAATTTCCGCTGTTTCGGCAGTTTCCGATGCGGTTTCGGTAATTATTTCCGTATCGTTTCCCGTCGGAATTCCCGTTTCCGCTTCTGTTTCGACCGTTTCCGACACAGTCGGTTGGAAAAATTCCTCCCCCGTGGCAGGAATTACCACCGGAGCAAGAGACAGATCGGAGGAATCCTCGGAGACCTGACGGCATCCCGCCGTGCAAAGCGCAAGGACGACAATAAATGAAATAACTAAAAGTCTGAAACGGTACCGCATTTTAACCTCTTTTCCTGTTCGGACAAATTATTGATATACAGTAATTATATAACACTTTTTCAATAAAGTCAATTACAGAGCGGTAAAAATCCATCATTAAAGGCTGAAAAATTTTGGCATTAATTCCTGAAAAGTGTAAGAGACAGCTTCGCCTCCGCTGCTTCTGAGGATTATTCTAATAGAGGGAGAAAATTCCCCCAAAACCTGACGGCAGATACCGCAGGGGTAGGTCTCTCCGCCCCCCGAGGAAACTATTGCTATTGCGGTAAAATCGCGGCAGCCCTCCGAGACAGCTTTGAACACGGCGGTGCGCTCGGCACAGTTGGTAGCCCCATAGCTGGCATTTTCTATATTGCAGCCCGTAAAGACCCTGCCGTCAGCGCAAAGCAGCGCGGCTCCCACGCGGAATCCCGAATAGGGCGCGTAGGCGTTTTCCATAGCCTTGTCCGCGGCGGCAAGAAGCTCGTTATCGGTCATAAAAATTCTCCTCTCAAAACATACTATGTAAAAAGTGTACCACATCTTTCCTGCGATTTCAAGCGAAGCAAGGCATTTTTCCCTGCAAAGAAAAAATTTGCGTAAATCCACCGCCCTGTGCTTGACTTTAGCGGCAATATACGATATAATTATTGTGTATAATTCTGTATTTTTGAGGTGCAATCATAATGAATGGAAAAATAAGTAAATTCACGGCGGCGGTTATGTCCGCGCTGATGTGCGCTTCCCTGCTGTCAGGCTGTAACAAGGACGGCGAAAACAGCGAAGATCCCGGCTCGTCCCCTGCGGGAACGGAGCAGGCGGCAGTCGAAAACGCATCTGCGGACACGTCTTCGGCTGTTGACGTGACGGGCGGCTTTATCAATTCCGACTGGACTTACGGACAGGTCTCGGTGGGCGGCGGCGGATTTATCACCGGCGTATTTTCCACTCCCGAAGAGGGCGTCTGGTACACCAGAACGGACGTGGGCGGAGCATATTACCGCACCCCCGAAACCGATGGGAAATGGGCGTCCATGAACTACTGGGTAACTGCCGATGACAGAGGTCTGCTGGGTATTGACGGTCTTGCATACGACCCGCAGGCTCCCAACAAGGTCTATCTGCTTATGGGTACGGACTATTTCAGCAACGGCAAAACCGCAATCGGCATTTCCGAGGACTACGGAAAAACCATGAAGATCGTTGAAGTTACCGACAAGATAAAGGTACACGGAAACGGCATGGGACGCGGAAACGGTGAGCGTATTGCTGTCGATCCCAACAACGGAAGCATTATTTTTGCAGGCGGACGCACCGGCGGCATGATAAAAAGCACCGACGGCGGCTACAACTGGGAAACGGTTTCAAGCTTTCCCGTTACAACAACCGCAAATGGAAACGGTATAAATTCTATCCTGTTCGACCCCTCCTCCGCTAAGGACGGCGTTACTCAGAAGATATACGCGTCCGTTTCCACAAAGGGTGACGATGCGGGCAATCTGTTCGTTTCCGAGGACGGCGGCGCAAGCTGGTCCAAGCTTGCAAACAGCATTACCGACCACATGGTTCAGCGCATGAAGCTTGACAGTCAGGGAAATCTCTACGTCTGCTACATCAACAACGAAGGTCCCTGGAACTGTGCGCTGGGCATGATCTACAGATACGGCACGGACGGTTCCGCCGAGGTCATTTCTCCCACAGTGGATTCTTTCGGCGACATTCTTATAGACCCCAATGACGACAACAGGCTTATCGCCGTTACTTCGGGACAGTGGAAAGCACAGTCAAACGGCGCGTTCGGAGACGTGTTCTACACCTCTACCGACGGCGGCAAGAACTGGCACAACGTCCTCGAAAGCATGGAAATGGATACCAACGGTATGCCATGGGTGGAGGGCTGCGCGATACACTGGTGCAGCAGCCTTGCTCTCGATCCGTTCAACACAAACAGGATAATGGTAAACTCCGGCAACGGCATTTTCTCCTGCGACAATATCTGGGACGAAACTCCAAAGTTCTACTTTGATTCTCTCGGCATTGAGGAGACCGTTCCTATGGATATAATTACCATGGAGGGCTTCCCCCTCATCACTGCGGTGGGCGACTATGACGGATATGTTCACGAGGACATCTTCACTCCCGCAACACGTCATCAGGATATGATAGGCTCCACATCGAGCATAACCATCGCCGCTCAGAACAGAGACCTGTGGGCAAAGGTAGGCGGAAGCGACAGCGAAATGCTTCTGACCTACACCACGGACGGCGGCAAAACATGGTCTAAGATAACAAATCCTCCCGATACGGGCAAGAAGCTCTATCAGGGCAAGATCGCTCTTAATGCTGACGGAAGCGTACTTGTTTGGAGCCCATCAAACGCTATGAAAGCTTACTGGACGGACAACTGGGGCGAGACATGGAACGAGGTCGAGGGTATCACGGGACAGGACAATTATTTCATAGGAGATCCCAACAACGCCGACTATATGTACTGCGGAAGCGCAAGCTACATCGCCACAAGCACAGACGGCGGAAAAACCTTTACCAGAAACAGTCAGGTATCCCCAAGCTACCGCAGACTTTGCGCCGATCCTCACAACGAGGGCACATTCTACATCGCAAACGGCGCGGGACTGCTTGTCTCAAAGGACTACGGCAAGACTTCGGAAATGGTGCCGGGCATCAAATACTGCGAGGCAGTGGGTCTGGGCAAAGCAAAAAATGACGGTGATCCCCTTGTTATCTACGTCTGGGGCACTCCCATGGAAACGGATAAGCCGGGTCTCTATATGTCCGAGGATCAGGGCGGAACATGGGTAAGGGTCAACGACGACGCCCACCATTTCGGCGGCACCGGCAACGGCGTTTTCGTAAGCGGCGATATGAACGTTTACGGCAGATGCTATATGAGTACTGTCGGTCTGGGTATTATTTACTGCGATAAGGTCGAAAAATAATAAAACCCGTTGACATTTTTTCTCGGATATGGTATAATATTTTTAATATTAAGTATTGTAATATTAAGTTATTGATTGGAAGGAATTTGCAATATGGTACACGTTATTGAAGACAAATGCATCGGCTGCAACGCCTGCATAAGAGTATGCCCAGTACCGAACGCCAACAGATACGACGGAAACGTGGTTCATATCAATCATGATGAGTGTATACAGTGCGGCGAATGCGTCAAGACCTGTCAGCATCATGCAAGATATTATGACGATGACCTTGAGCTCGTTCTTGATATCATGAGGACAAAACCGGTTTCATTTATAGTTGCTCCCGCAATCAAGTCTGCTATGGACGGCAAGTGGAGACACGTTCTGAAATGGCTTAAGGACAACGGCGCACACGAGATCTACGACGGTTCTTTCGGAGCGGATATATGTACTTTCATGCATATCGAGTATCTCAAGCGCCATCCGGACGCAAAGGTAATTTCGCAGCCCTGCGCGGCGATCGTTAACTATGCCGAAAAGCATAAGCCCGAAATGCTTCCGCATCTCTCGCCTGTTCAGTCGCCGCTTATGTGTTCGGCTATCTACATAAAAAAATATCTGCACAACAACGACGTGCTTGTTGGTCTCACCCCCTGCCTTGCCAAAGGCGACGAATTCAGGAATACAAATGTTATCAGCTTTAACGTTACGTTCAAGCGTCTTTCGGAATATATGAAAAAGAAAGGCGTTGTCCTTCCGATAGGACGAAGCGAATTTGAATGGTCGGCTACGCGCGGATTTGACGGAGCGTTCTACCCTATCCCCGGAGGTCTTAAAGAGTGTCTGCACGCTTACGAACCCAACCTTGCCGTTACCACTTCGGAGGGCGTAAACAAGGTGTACGATGACTTTGATTTCTACCTTGAAGCCAGCAAAGCCTCCCGTCCTGCCGTTTACGACGTTCTTTCCTGCGAATTCGGCTGTAACTCCGGAGCGGGCGCAAAGTCCGACTTTAACGAGTTTACCGCTTACGACATCATGAAAAACGCCAGACAGTGGTCAACGACCAGAAATAAAAATGTCAGATTCCACACAAAAATATTCAAGACCCTCAACCTTGAGGACTTCCTGAGGACATATGTGGACAGATGTAAAAGAGCAATGCCCACAGAAGCCGAGCTTGAAGAAGTTTACAGAAGCATGGGCAAGGTTACGGAACTGGACAAACACGTCGACTGCCATGCCTGCGGATTCAAGAGCTGCCGAAATATGGCTATTACCATCTTTGCGGGCAACAATACTCCGTCCAACTGCGTTCAGTACGAGAGAACTCAGCTCAGGGCTATGAAAGAAAGCATCGAATTGCAGCACAACGATCTGCGCGGCGCGATCGATCAGATCAACAATATGCTTGCCGAGCTGACGGAAAAGGTTCTTCCGATCTCGGCCCACGCTTCAAACAACTCTGATCAGAACAAGAGCATTATGAATGATATGAACAACCTGAACACCGAGGTCACGGGCATTCATTCAATGGCTGACGGCATCGTTAACTCCATCTCAAAAATCGGCGTAAGCATTGATGAGTACAACAAGATACTGGCGCAGATCAAGTCGATATCCGATCAGACCAATATCCTCGCTATCAACGCTTCCATTGAAGCCGCAAGAGCCGGTCAGAACGGCAGAGGCTTTGCGGTAGTTGCAAGCGAAGTAAGAAATCTGGCGATAAAATCAGCAGAAACTCTTAAAGAGGCTGAGGAACATACAGTGGAGATCATTTCCAATATCGGCGACATCAAGGAAGCCTCCAAGGCGATCATGGGCGAGGTTGCCGCAACTCAGGAAAATGTTTCCAATACAGAAACCGCCGTAGACGCGCTGAATGTAAGCTCTCAGCTTATCAACACCAGCGTAAGCGAGGTAACGGATATTATCCAGAACCTGAGCGAAATTGCATCGAAGCTTACGACCGACAGCGAAAGTCATGAATACCACGAAGAAGATTTCCATATGGAATCGCACAACGGTTACGATTTCGGCGAAAACGACGCTGAAACGGGATCCGGCTCAGAGTATGAATACGACGCAGTTTATGAATAATCAAAAATAAAAATTTCCTCCGTTACGGGGCTGACGGCGTCAATGCTGCCGTGTCCCTTAAACGGAGGAAATCTTTTTGCCTCTTGAACGGTTCTTACATAAATTCGTGCATGGCTTTTTCCGCAGCACGGTGAAGCTCGTCCTCGGTGCGGATATCGTTGCTTCTTTTCAGCACCGCGCCCTGAACGTAGTCGGGCAGAGACGCAAAATATATTTTCGCAGTCTCGCTTCCGTTCAAAAGGCTGTCAAGGTTTTCATATCTTCCCATACATTCTACTTCCTTTCACGGAAATATTATACGCGGTTTCCCGCAAAATATACTTACGGCTTGCGTTCCGCTCGGGCTGCCGCATATTGTAAAAAAATCCGTTTATCCTGCTTACTGCGCTTCTGTGCAATATTCACACCGAAATGCTTCAGGCTGACCGGTAAATATGTGAAAAGGGGCGATTATTTGCAGGAAATCCAAAAAAAGCTTGCAAATACTGAAAAAATGTAGTATCATATAATTTGGACTTCGGCAGAATGTGTGCGCCGTCAAAAAACAGTTGTATTTTGTACGTGGTATTCCGAAAGGAAAATCAACGGGAAAATTATACTGTTTGTAATATTACAGAAAAAATTTTCTTTATTGAAAGGAAAGATCAATATGCTGCTTACAGAAATGAGCAAGGAACAGCTTTCCGCGTTCAGAAGCGAATGCGAAAAGGAATACGAGGGCTACAAGGCAAAGGGAATGAAGCTTGATATGTCCCGCGGCAAACCCAGCACGGAACAGCTCGATCTGGCTATGCCCATGTTTGACGTTTTCACCAACGCGGCAAGTATGCTTACCGCTGACGGTATAGACTGCCGAAATTACGGCTGCCTGACAGGTATCCACGACGCTAAGGTGCTTTTCGGCGATCTTCTGGGCGTTAAGGAGGAAGAGCTTATTATCGGCGGAAACTCCAGCCTCGCTATGATGTACGACGCTGTTTCCCGCGCAATGACCCACGGCGTTTACGGAAGCGAAAAGCCTTGGGGCAAGTGCGATAAGGTAAAGTTCCTCTGTCCCGTTCCCGGCTACGACAGACACTTCGCTATCTGCGAAAGCTTCGGCATTGAGATGATAAATATTCCCATGCACTCGGACGGTCCCGACATGGACATGATAGAAAAGCTTGTCTCAGAGGACGAGGCGGTCAAGGGTATCTGGTGCGTGCCGCTCTACTCCAATCCCGACGGCATTGCTTATTCCGACGAGGTGGTAAAGCGTTTTGCTGATCTGTCCCCCAAAGCGCCCGATTTCCGCATTTTCTGGGACAACGCATACTGCGTACACCACCTGACCGATACTCCCGACAAGATACTCAATATCCTCGACGAGTGCAAGAAAACCGGCAAGGAGGATATGGTGCTGATTTTCGCTTCAACCTCGAAGATATCTTTTTCTGGCGCGGGCGTTGCAATCATGGCAGCTTCGGAAAACAACGTTAAGCAGATCACCAGGCTTATGGGCATTCAGTGCATAAGCTACGACAAGATAAACCAGCTCCGTCATGTAAAGTACTTCAAAAACGTGGACGGCATTATGGAGCATATGGCTAAGCACCGCGGCATTATCGCACCTAAGTTCAAGCTCGTACTGGATATGCTCGACGCCGAGATCGCCGAACTGGGAGTGCTGGAATGGAACAAGCCCAACGGCGGATACTTCATTTCCGTAAACACTCTTGAGGGCTGCGCAAAAAGAGTTGTTCAGCTCTGTGCGGAGGCGGGAGTTGTACTTACCTCGGCGGGAGCGACTTTCCCCTACGGAAAAGATCCCTTCGACAGGAACATCAGAATTGCGCCCACATATCCTCCCCTTGACGAGCTTGAAGCTGCAATGAAGATTTTCTGCGTAAGCGTAAAGCTTGCTTCGGCGGAGAAGTTATCCAAGTAAACAGCTCATTTTCGGATACAGACAAATAATGACGTTATTGTCCAAAAACGGCAAGCCTGCTCCCTACAGCAAGTCAGGGAGCGGGCTGTTTTTTATCAGACAGCTTCGGCATCGACGTGTGGATTTTTACGCGGAAACCTGCAAAGCTTTTGCCATTCATTTACTTCATCAATTTTCGCAAGACAGGAAATGTTTTGCCGATAATATGTGATATAATTAAGCTATCCCGGGAAGGAGGACTTTCATGCAAAACGCAGAAATAATTAAATCCGGCATTGATTACATTGAGCAAAATCTGAAAACCGATATCACGCCCGAAGAGCTTGCTCAAATGGCAGGCTATTCGGTGTGGCATTATCAGCATTTATTTGCACAGGTAATGGGCGTACCGCTTGCGGCTTACATCAACAGACGGCGGTTAGACCGCGCTCTGGCGGAAATAAGCGTTAAGCGCAAGGCTGTTGACGCTGCCTTGGAATACGGCTTCGACAGCTATGCAGGATTTTACAAGGCATTTTTGCGGATGTATGGCTGTTCCCCCAAAAAATATCTGTCCCTTTACGGGACGCATCAATCAATATGGGAGGCTTCAGTTATGTTTACAGAAACAGAATTGCGGAAGATCCTGACCAATTGGGACATTCCGCAGGATTTGGCTGTTAATGACGTAAAAATTGTTGACGGCACAAAAACGGCAGACAACGTATGGCAAATAGGCAGGGACTATTTCCTGAAAACAGGAGACAGAGCCGATCTCCTGCGAAACATTAGGGTCGCAAAAGCATTGGCAAATCAGGGCTTCGCAGCGGCTCTCCCCGTGCCGACAATAAAAGGCGACGACTTTACAGATGACAAAAACAATTTTGTACTGATACGCAGGGTAAAGGGCGAGCCGCTTTCCAAAGCCGACCGCTTCGGCGGCAAATGCGGGGATTTCGGTTTCAAATACGGACAAAGCATTGCCCGTCTGCATAATGCGCTGTCTGCGGTGGAAAAAGACATTCAGCCCTTTGATCAGAACTTATTTGACCATGTGACAAAATGGGCGCTGCCCGAAGTGCGGAAGCAGAATATCCAATGGAATATGGGCATACCCGACAGCTTTTTTGAAGATTACATCAACAATTTCGGCAGACTGTTTGAAAAGCTGCCGAAGCAGCTGATACACCGAGACCCAAATCCATGCAATATTTTGTTTGACGGCGGCGAGGTCAGCGGTTTTATAGACTTCGACCTGAGCGAACGGAACGTCCGCTTATGGGATCCCTGCTACTGTGCTACAGGAATACTGTCCGAACAGCGGGACGCGGAAAATGCCTATGAAAAATTCCCCGAAATATTGGACACTATACTGCACGGTTATGACAGCGTAAATCCTCTTACGGCGGAAGAGAAGCAGGCGGTCTACTACGTTATCTGCTCTATCCAGATGATTTGCGTGGCATGTTTCGAGAACGTCAACGAGTACAAGGACTTGGCAAAAATCAACCGGGAAATGCTGCTGTATATTATAGAGCAGAAAAATCAAATCAACAATATTTTTTAAACGGCTCTTTTTGTCATCTGTTTATAAAGTTCTCTATATAATAACCTCCAACGAGTTAACATTTTGCAAAAGCGAAGCGTTCGGTATTGAACGCTTCGCTTTTATTATTAAAGAAAAAGTATCCCTTTTGCAGTCCGTTTACGCTCATTACGGACGGTTTTCGTTTTAATTCGGAACGCTGCAATTATTTGAATTTGGCACAAATTTAAAAGCCTGCTCCCGATAGCAAGTCAGGTAGCAGGCTGCTTTTTTATCAGACAGCTTCCATACTTATCCAAAGAAAGCTTTTCCGATATCGGCTGAACGGATAAAAAGTCATTGAAAAATATTCTATAGTATGATATAATTATTATGAGAAATGATACTCTTCCGCAATAAGGATTATATAAGGAGATTAACATGAAAAAGAAAGAGTCCATGCAAGAGATAGTTTATGCTGCGCTTCTTTTGGCGGCTGTTGTCTTTTCGTTTTTAAGATTCAGTATGCAGACCGTCAACCGTATTGAGGAGCAAAACAAGAACTATGCTGCCGACGCTGCACTGCTGAAATCAGAGCAGATCGACGACGAGCTGAACAACGCCATGAGACAGATCAAAGCCTATGCATATTTTGTGGGAGAAAGTCTGACTGAGCCTGTAGTTACGGCGCAGATGCTGAAAGAAATTGAGGAAAACTCATATTTTGACGCTGTTTTATTTACGGACGTGAACGGTATTGACTATGCCTCTGACGGACGTACTGCCGATGTAACTGACAGAGAGGTCTACCGTGACGGCATCGGCGGAAGCAGCGGAAATGAGGTCGTATTCGATTCTAACTTTTTTGACGGGACAATGGTGTGCTTCTATGCGCCTGTACGGGTTAACGGTCAGATCATCGGCGTACTCAGAGGCGC
>CAMWVO010000021.1 GCA_947177695.1 uncultured Clostridia bacterium | reverse complement strand
GTTCGGTATCAGCCGTCTCCGCGTCTGCTGCTTTCGCAGCCGCTTCCGCCATAAGCTCAGCCATCAGAGCCGCAGCTTCGTCCTCAGTCAGCTGAGGTTCTTCCTCCGCAGCCTTTGCCGCTCCGCCTGCCATAACGTCAGCCATCACGTCGGCAAAGCTTTCCTGTTCGGGAAGCTCCTCCTGCAAAAATTCGTCGTTTTTCGCCGGTTCGGCGTTTGTCGGCGCTTCGGCAGTTTCTGTCGGTTCGGCAGCTTTCGCTGTTTCAGCGTTTTTTGCCGCTTCCGCAATTTCTGCCGCCTCGGCGGATTCCCTGAGACTTTCGGCGGGAACAGCGTCCGAAGCTATGTCAAAAGAAGCCTCCGCTACCTCCGATCCGTCGCTTTCGCCGCGGGTCGTCCTGAGTATCTCCTTGAGAAATTCAAGCTGCGTGGGAACGCCCGCGTCCACTATCTCGGAGCCGTTGTCTTCGATAACGGTGCCCTCTTCGGCGTCCTCGTCGAACTCGATCTCGACCTCGGGAATAAAAGGAATAATATCCTTTATAAGCTTCTCGTCGGTCTTGAATCTTTCTGTAATGCCGTCCTCGGCAAGAGTTATCTTTATATAGTCGGAATTGCGGAAATTCTTAGCCGCCTCGGCGATAATGCCCTCAATGACCTGCGGATTAGTCCTCAGCTCAGTGCGGACTATTTTGTTCACAAGCTCGAAAACAGTATTCCGCATTTCCTCCTCGGCAGAGATGTAGTAAGCTTCCTTTCGGGAATTTATCTCCGAAAGCAGTCTGCCCGCAGCGTCGATGTACTTGCTGTATTTTTCAAGCGACTCTTCTCTGCCCTGAGCAAAGCCTTCGTCGTGACCCTCTTTTTTTGCCTGTTCCTTGAGCATAGCGCATTCCCTTTTGGCTTTTTCCATGATAGCCATGGTATCCGCTTTTGCTTTCGCGGAAATATTCGCCGCTTCGTTTCTGCCCTGCTCCAGTATCTGAGCGCGCTCCTGCTCCAAAGCTGCGGAGCGCTCCGCAAGTATCTGAGAAACCTTTGAGTCCACCGCCTCATTGAAGCGGCGTTCCTCCTCGGCTCTTTCCTCCTCGGCGCGTCTGCGCTGCTCCTCCGCGGAAATGAACTCACCCGTTTCCTCGTCCTCGCCCGGCATATACACCGTATTATCAATTTTTACCGGCTCGCCCACACTATAGGCGGGAGCATAGCCATAGCCGTAGCCCTTAACGATTTTAAGCAATTATCTCGTCCTCTCCGCCCTTGCCGATTACAAGCTCGCCTTCTTCTTCCAGATGCCTGATGATACCCACGATCCTCTGCTGAGCCTCGTCAACATCACGCATACGAACGTTATGCAGGTATTCGATCTCCTGCTGTATGGACTCCTGCATTCTCTGGGGCATATTCGCGTAAAGCGTAGCCGCAACCTCTGCATTGGAGCCCTTGATAGCCACCGCAAGATCCTTTGTTTCCACGTCTCTGATGAAACGCTGAATAGACATGGAGTCCAGTGAAAGAATATCCTCGAATACGAACATCTTCTTTTTGATCTCGTCTACCAGAGCGGGATCTCTCGCGGACAGCTCGTCGAATATGTACTTCTCCGTACCGCGATCCACCTTGTTGAGGACGTCCGCCACGTAGTTGATACCGCCGACCTCTGTAAGGTCCATGGAAACAACCGCCGCAAACTTTCTCTCCAGCGTGGATTCGATAGCCTTGATAGTTTCCGGCGAAGCGGATTCCATCTTGGCAATTCTCTCTACTACCTCCACGCGCTTCTCCTTGGGAAGCTCCTGGAGAACCAGCGAAGCCTGGTCTGAATTTACATATGAAAGCACCAGAGCGATAGTCTGAGGGTGCTCGTTCTGAATGATAGCAAGCAGGTTCTTGTAGTCCGATTTTCTGACAAACTCGAACGCCTTTGTCTGCATGGATTTGGAAACCTTGTCCATGAGCCTCTGCGCCATTTCGGGACCGTAAGCCTTTTCCAGAACGGAGCGTGCGTAGTCTATGCCGCCCTCGGTGATGACCTTCTGGGTCAGGCAAAGCTCATAGAATTCGTTCAGCACCTCGTCCACCGCGGCAATGTCCATATAGGGCAGACTGGAAACTTCAAACGTAAGCTTTTCAACCTCTTCGTCGTTCAGCCTTTTGTAAACGCCCGCCGCATTTTCTGCACCTATCGAGGTTATAACGACCGCAGCCTTCTGCAAATAGGTAAGCTCTTCAACATCAGACATCAGTCATCCTCCTCTTTCATCCAGTTTTTAAGCAGCTGAGCAACAATCTCGGGGCTGTACTTGGCGAAATCGCTGATCTCTCTTCTGATAACGACTTCCTTGGTCTCGATCTGGTCGTCCGTAAGGCTTGGAACTTCCACAGGCTCGCCCGCTTCGCTGAATGTGAACGTATCCACAGGCTCGCCGCCGTCCGTGACCAGACCGCTGGTCTCGATGATCTGTTTCTCGAAAGCCTTTCTCTTTTTCTTTGCGTTGCTTGAAAGAACAGCCATGATGATAAGTATAACAAGAATAAGTATAAGCACGATAGCGCCCACAAGAATGAGCTGATTGAAGGTAAGACCGAACAGGAATTTGGGTTCGATATCGAGTTCGGGACCGATCGCATCCCATCTCGAGAAGTTTGTAACTGTAACAACGTCCTCAAGAACCTCGGGATTTACCGTACCCGCGTTGCCCACAAGCCTTACCAGATCGAGCTTTTCAGGCTCGGAAAGGTAATCGCGGTAAACAACTACGGAAATGGAAAGACCCTCTATGTCGTAACCCGCTTTCTCCACCTGCTCCTTATAGGTATCCACAAGATATGTATTGGAGACCGATTCCTCGTTCCATAAGCCGTTGCCGTTCGTATCGCCGGTAGGATATGTGTCGTCCGCATTTCCCTCCAGACCTACTATGCCGCCGTCAACGGTAGCACCGCCCGAAGCGTTTGACGCGTCCGCATGCTGGAGAACGCCCGTATTCGTGTTGTCCTCGGGTCTGTAGTCAACTGTTTCCGTTACCTTGGGGTCAAAGTCGAGAACCATATTTACCGCAACGGAAACGCCGTCCTCGCCATAAATCGGAACCATCAGATCCAGTATTTTATTTTTGATCGTATTTTCAAGATTTGTCTTGAACGCCAGTCTGCGGGTCTCCTCAAGCACAAGATCATAGTCGTCCAGAGCGTTTGCTATCTGAGGTATGCCGTTTCCGTCCACGATCATGATATTCTCGTCGGTAAGACCCGGCCAGCTCAGCTTTACAATGTGGGTAATACCGATGATCTGCTTATTGGTAAGCCTCTCGACACCGTCCAGATTAACGTATACCGCTGCTGTAGGCGGCTGCCTCAGCGACGGAACCACCACGTCCTGCAGTTCGGGATCGGTCAGGGTAACATCAGCGCTGCGTATGCACTCCATAGACGAGATGATCGCGCCAAGTCTGTCCTGTATATCTATACGTTCATTGAGCTTCTGCTCCCGTTCGGTTTTGAACATACCCGAATTTGTCGTGACCTTGTTATAATTCTTGCCGCTTTTGGGGTACTCCTGCTGCGCAAGCTGTATAGCGATCGTATTTTCCGTACCTTTAAGAACGGCAATATTGCCGTTTGAGAGCCTTGCCTCATAGCCCATTCCCTCGATGAGGGAGACCATTTCGGAAGCCTCCTGAGTTTCAAGTCCCTCATAGAGGACGACGTAATCCTTCTTGTTAAGGATCGCCGTTATAATAACCGCAGCCAAGATAATGCAGATTATGATCGCCACATAAGCGAACCGTCTCTTTTTATCCTGTGCCTCCCAGAACTGGGTAAAAGACTTTACAAGCTTTTCAGCCTGATCTTTCATCGCCATTGTCCGAATTTTCCTTCCTTATCGTAATACTCGCCGGTCCATTCCGGATGCCGGACCGCGTCGGCTGTAAGATTACATCGACATCTGGATGATCCTGTCGTAAGCGTTAACTACCGCGTCCTTGACCGCAACAAACGTATCCACCGCAACGGAAGCCTTGGTCATGTTGTTGTAGATGGTATGCAGATCGTCGATCTCGCCCATGGCAAGACGGAGGGAATCCTCCTGAACCACCCTCTGGGTCTCCTGCATCTCGGAGAATACCTCCTTGAAAACGTCGGAGAACTGGGGCTTGTTCTGATCCTGAACGCCTGCGGCGGTGTCGTCTTCAAAAAGAGACTCGATCGGTCTCATTGAACTGCTGATAGGTACTATAAACATATGTAAGAACTCCTTTATTTTATGTAGCTTTACCTGCCGTTAAGGGACATTGCCTTTGTCAGCATAGCCTTTACAGCCTTATAGGCTGAAATGTTCGCCTCGTAGGAACGCTGGGTCGCCATCAGATCCATCTGCTCCTTGGAATTGTCCACGTTGCTCTTGTAGATGTAGCCGTCCTCGTCCGCAAGGGGGTTGTCGGGATCGTAAACGGGAACGAAGGGAGCGTCGTCGTCAACAACGTCCACCACTGTAACGCCCGCGTACTTGAAGCGGTTCTGATGTCCCAGATAGTAAACGCCTCTGCTGTATTTTACTCCCGTGTTGTTTTCGGACATTCTCGTGTACTGATCCAGCACGTCGCTGAATTTTTTCTTTTCCGAAACAATAACCAGCTGACGGCAGTAGGGATCGCCGTCGGGGGAGGTATTGTAGGTATTCTGATTTGCAATATTCTGCAGAATGATGTCAGACCGCAGTCTCTGCGCGGAAAGCGCCGATGTGCTTATATCAAGCGAGCTTATAAAAGCCATAGCCGAACCGTCCTTTCAAATTAAAATCGCCCCTGCGTATTCTCCGGTTACTTGGAGACCGCCTTTCTTATCATCTGGTAGTTGTTGTTAAGGTAATCGGTCAGAGCGCCGTACTGATACTGAGCGTCCGCCAGAGCCGACTGTTCCTTTTCCATGTCAACGTTGTTTCCGTCCAGTATCTGATTTGTATCGGTCTCATAGCCGGTGGTCACCGTCAGGCGGAGATGTCCGTTCTCGTCAAAGGGACTTACGTCCTTATGATACAAACCGTCCTTTATTCCGTCATGGTAGCGGCACTTGCATTTTTCCTTGAGGATAATGCCGAACTCCACGGTTTTCGCCTTATAATCCGGCGTATCGCTGTTGGCAATATTATGTCTAATGACCCGCTGCTTATACCATGTAGCGTCCATCGCCTGTTCTGCAAGATTATGAGTAACGCTGTCGAAAAGACCCATACGTACCAATCCTTTCCCGTCGGAAAGCCGACTTAAATCTAAAAATAGAAACACTTATCCATACTTATTTAATATTAGTATATAACATTTCCGAAAAAAAAACAAGTATTAAGAAAAAATTTTCCCGAACAAAGCGTAAAAATTTTATTGATATTTCTATTAAATTTTCCTAAACATCACAAAAAAATCTCCGCACAGCCAAACTTTTAGATATAACGGCGCATATTTTTGTATATTTTTAACAAAAAATGTCGGATTATACACTTTGGACAGCCTGCAAAGATTTTATACAAATTGTTAATAAAGTAAATATTTCCTGCCCCAAAAGGGAAAAAATTCCTCAAAAAAATTTTCTTTTTCATAATATTTTTTTGAGAAACAGTCAGGTCTCCCGACACATGATCGGGAGACCGTAAATCATTTTCGGATATATTATGCCATCAGCTTGACCATGACCGCTTTCTGTGCGTGGAGACGGTTTTCCGCTTCCTCAAAGATCTCGTTGGCATGAGCCTCGAACACCTTTTCGGTGATCTCCTCCTCGCGGTGGGCGGGCAGACAGTGCTGCACCATAGCATCGGACTTTGCCGCCGCCATTATCTCATCGTTGATCTGATAGCCCTTAAAGGCGATCTTCCTCTTCTCGGCTTCGCCCTCCTGACCCATGGACGCCCACACGTCGGTGATGAGAACGTCTGCGTTCTCCGCCGCCTTTATGGGAGAATCGGTCAGCTCGAAGCAGTCGTAATTCTTTGCAAATTCAAGCACCTGCGGATCGGGACGGTATCCCTCTGGACAAGCCGCAGAAACTGACATTCCCGCTTTGAGACAGCCAACGATAAGGGAATTAGCCATATTGTTTCCGTCGCCGATAAAGCACATTTTAAGGTCGTCGAACTGACCCTTGAACTCGCGGATAGTCATAAGGTCGGCAAGCACCTGACAGGGGTGGCTGAAATCCGTCAGACCGTTTATAACGGGAATGCTTCCGTACTCGGCAAGGTTCTCCACTTCCTCCTGCTTGTAGGTGCGGATCATGATGCCGTCAAGGTAGCGGGAAAGCACGCGGGCGGTGTCCTGAACAGGCTCGCCCCTGCCTATCTGGAGGTCGGAAGCCGACAGGAACAGCGCGTGTCCCCCAAGCTGGTACATACCCGTCTCAAAGGATACCCTTGTGCGGGTTGACGCTTTCTGGAAGATCATACCCAGCGACCTGCCCTTGAGGTGTGGGTGGGGAATGCTGTGCTTCAGCTCGTATTTGAGCTGGTCGGCAAGATTGAGAATGTCGATGATCTCCTCCTTTGAGAGATCGAGCATTTTGAGCAAGTGTTTCATTTTTATCTCCTCCTGTTATTCTGTATATATTTATTTGACCTTAGCCATAAATTCTTCAACGGTCTTGTTGAACCTTGAAGCAAACTTAAAGGGAATATTGTTAGCCGCGCCGTCCCACATATCGTACTCGCAGTGAGGATTTCTCCGTGCAAGGTCTCGGACGGACTTTCTTATATCCAGCGGCTCCTTTATTCCGCACAGCGCAAGCAGAGGCATATCCACCTGATCGTAAGATGGGTAATCGTCAAGCTGCAAGCCGTTGTCGATAGCGGCTAAAATTGAGTTCATGGACACGTTTTTGCAGTACTCCTCATGCTCCTGACGCTCGCCCTTGTCAAGACCAATTGCAATGCTGTCCAGACCTATTTTCAGCTTGTTTTTGGACAGCTTCTCGTTGTCCGACTGCTGCTTCATAAGCTTTTCTACTTCCTGCATGGACTTTATCAGCCAGGGACTTACCATTATCGCGCCGTTGAAATATTCCCCATGGTCGCATATCAGCGGCAGACAAAGCTGCGCTCCCAGAGCAAATCCCATAAGCGTGACCTTTCTGCCGAGGCTTTCGGCAAATTCCGCAATCTGCGATACCGCAAGCTCCGCCGAGAAAGTCTCCTGACTGTTTCGTCCGAATCCGGGCAGGTGAGGTATCATCAGACAGTAATTTTTTGAAAGCTGGTCGGACTGCTTTGAAAAGCTGTGTACAAAATTCATGCCGTGCAGACAGAGAATAATCGGGTTAGAGTCGTTGCCGTACTTTTCGTAATAAATCATAGCGACCTCCTGAGAATTTCAATTCCCGTATCTATTTCATCGTAGGTTATGTTGAGCGGCGGCAGAAGTCTCAGCTTATCCTTTGCGGTCAGAACAAGCAGACCGTTTTCAAAGCATTTTCCGCAGACCTCCGAAGCGGACTTGCCTTTAAGCCGTATCCCCAGCATAAGACCCAAGCCGTCCACGCCCTCAACGTCGGGTATCTCCGCAAGCTTCTTTCTGAAATATTCTCCCTTGGCGCAGACTTCATCAAGAAAACCCTCCGAGGAGACTTTGGTCACCACCGCAAGTCCTCCCGCGCAGGCAAGGGGATTTCCCCCGAACGTGGAGCCGTGAGTGCCCTTTGTAAGCACCTCTCCGCACTTTTCGTCCGCAAGGCATATTCCCACGGGAACGCCTCCCGCAACGCCCTTTGCAAGAGTTGTGATGTTGGGTTTAACTCCGAACTGCTCCGAAGCAAGGAACGTGCCCGTTCTGCCCGCGCCCGTCTGTACTTCATCGGCAATAACGAGAATGTCCTTTTCAGCGCATATTCTGAAAAGCTCGTCAACATAGGCTTTGTCCAGTGGGTTTACTCCGCCCTCGCCCTGAACAAATTCTATCATCACCGCGCAGACCGTATTGTCAATTTTATTCCGCAGATCGGATATATTATTCGTCTCGGCGTTCAGAAATCCCTCGGTAAAGGGGAAAAAGTAGTTGTGGAAAACGTCCTGCCCTGTTGCGGAAAGAGTTGTCAGCGTTCTTCCGTGGAAGCTGTTTGTCAGGGTGATGATGTTGTAACGCTTTGCGTCCTTTCCGTATTTGTCAAAGGAATATTTTCTTGCGATCTTGATAGCGCACTCGTTAGCCTCCGCGCCGCTGTTGCCGAAAAACATTTTGTCATAACCCGTGACCTCGGAAAGCTTCGCCGCAAAATCCGCCTGCACTTTCGTGTAGTAGTAGTTGGACGTATGCTGCACCGCTCTCGCTTGCCTGCAAACCGCGTCCGCCCAGTCCTCATCGCAGTAGCCCAGAGAGTTTGTTCCTATGCCGCTGCCGAAGTCGATGTAAAGTTTGCCGTCCTCACCCGAAGCGGAGCGTCCCTCGCCCTTTTCCAGAACCAATGGATAGCGTCCGTAGGTTCCCATAACGTGTTCGTTGAATTTTTCTATCGTATTCATGTTGTTGACCCTTTCAATCAGTGTAATTTCTAATTATATCATCTTTATGTGAATATTTCAAGTCCCGTTAAAAATATGTATCAAAACAGCATAATTTTATACATAATAACACATATCGCCGCAAAAATAATGCCTAAGACAGCACAGCACCAACAGTTGCCATGAAAATTGCTGTCCCCTATAATTATGATATCCTCCGGCTTTAACGGGTCATATTTTATCTGAACCTGCTTGCCCTCCGTATATGTCCCTTTGCCTTTCATCTCATAGCCCCTGTATACTGCCCTTGCCGTATTTCCGTCGGCGTCTGTATATTCAACTATCGGGTGAACGAGTTTCGGAGATTCCTGATTCATCGACGCGCCCATGCTAACGAGAATATTTGTCTTTTCTTTAAGCCCCGCGATCGTACCCTCGGCAAATTTACCTCTCTTTTTTATTCTGTAATATACCGTAAGCTTATATGCTGAGACCACAGCCATTGCTGAAAATCCGACAATTAATGCCAGACACATAATTTTAATGAACATAAGCATTCTCCTAATAATTCTTGTCTCCTGCTTCTTGTTTTCTTGCCTTTAATAGCCCATATCTTTCAGCTCCGCCACGATTTTTATGTACTCCTCTCTGGGGTCGTAGCCCTTGAAATCCTCGCGGGCAAGGTCGATGGTGTCCCCGTGGGAAATGCCCCTTGCGCCCTTGCTTTCGTACACGCCTTTAAAATTTCCCCACTTTGCGGACTCAACGGTAACAAGCCCGTCGTTTCTGCCGAATTTTTTCAGCAAAAGATATGTAAACGAAAGCAGCCCGAAGCTGAGCGCGTTTTTCATCACAGAAGCATAGCTCTGGTAATAGACCTTATCCGAGTCGGGAACTTCCTCGTTGAACTTTTCCGCATAATCGCTGTTGAGCTGGTGGCACGCCGTATAGAAGTCGGGGTCAACGTCCCCGAAGCTTTTGAACCGTTTGTTCATAGTATCCGCGACCTTGCGGTAAAAGCTGTCGGGAAGCTTATTCGCCAGATCCGTTACCTGAGAGCCGCGGTGAGGAGTTCCCACCGTAGTAAGTGTGGCGACTTTATCCTCTATGCCGAGCTTTGAAATGGCATAACGGGAGTCAAGCCCTCCCTTTGAGTGGGCAATAATATTGACTTTTCCGCAGCCTGTTTTTTCCGTTATCTCCAGAACTCTTTTCCGTATTTCCTCCGCGTTCACCGCAATGGCTGCAAAGGCTTCCTGATTGCCGTAGTAAAGCTTCGCGCCGTTTTTGATAAGCTCCTTGGGAATGCGTCCCCAGTAGTTGAAATACCGCCAGTCCCGAAAGCCCAGACCGTGTACCAAGAGTATGGGGTATCTGGTCGCGCAGACCTGCGACTCCACTCTTTGGCTGTCACAGGCGGCGCGGGTGGTCTCGTAGTCGTACTCTGCCTTCGCAGCATTGTACATGGCTATAAGGGCAAATATTCCCACAACAGGTATCGGAAGCAGGAAAAATGTAACGATACGCTTTACAATGCCGAGCCGTCTGCACAGGAACGCTATGCGGATAATACCGTTAAAGCCGTAACCCAGAACGATAAGTCCCGCAATAACGGCGTCCCATATCCACACGGATCTTGGTATGTCCCAGAAATTATTTTTTACGGCAAATATATAGAAAACCGTCTGAATAACAAGAGCGAACGCCGTCCATTTCAGCAGTATCTTTCCGCCGTACATTGCCCTTATGCGTACGTTTACTTCACTTTTGTCAAATCTGACTTTATAGGGCTTTACGGCGATACGCAGCATACAGTACAGCATAAGTCCGCCCAAAGCAATGCACATAATGATAACCGAAGCCGCGCCGTCCCACGGACGCGCATCCGAAGCGGCAAGAAGCCACAAAAGCATGAACCCGTGGGGAAAAACGTTCATGACAATAAGCTTGCCGAATATCCCGCACAGGGGAAATTTATCCAGCAGGTCGATTATCATAGCCGCCGCTCCCACTATACACAGACCGAAAATTATCAGAAGCTCCATGCCGCACACCTCCGAAAGCTTTTAAATGAACTGCGTGCCGATACCCTCGTTTGACAAAAGTTCGATAAGTATTGAGTGGGGTATCCTGCCGTCGATAATGCAGGTCTTTTTAACGCCTCGTCTGACAGCCTCCACACAGCAGTCTATCTTGGGGATCATGCCGCCGCTGATTATTCCCTGACGCTTCATAAAGGGAACTTCGCTTACCTGCACCGCGGGGATAAGGGTGCCAGCGTCGTCCTTGTCGCGGAGAAGTCCTGCAATGTCCGTCATAAGAATAAGATTTTCCGCGCCAAGCTCCGCGGCAATTCTCGCCGCCGCCGTGTCCGCGTTGATGTTGTAGGTCTGACCCTCCTCGTCGCAGGCAACTGTTGCGATTACGGGAACATAACCGTTTTCAAGAGCGTCCGTAATGGGAGTGGTGTTCACGTTCACGATTTCGCCCACGTAGCCGAGATCGACCTCGCCCTCCATTTTGTGAGCGGTAATCATCTGACCGTCAATTCCGCAAAGTCCGATAGCTCTGCCCTTGTGCTGGGTAAGGTGGGAAACAAGCTCCTTGTTGACCTTGCCCGCCAGAACCATTTTAACAATGTCTACGGTAGCCTCGTCGGTGTAACGCAAGCCGTTTATAAACCTGCTTTCAATGCCCACTCTTTTCAGCATATCGTTAATTTCCGGACCTCCGCCGTGTACAAGCACTACCTTTACGCCGACAAGCGAAAGCAGCACGATGTCGCTCATAACGGCATTTTTAAGCTCCTCGTTTGTCATGGCGTTTCCGCCGTACTTGACAACAACTATCTTGCCGTTGTATCGCTGTATGTAGGGCAGTGCGTCTATAAGCACCTTTGAGCGTATTTCGTTTGATACTTTGATCTCGTTCTGAAGATTTTCCAAATCCATTTTTGATGTTCCTTTCCTTGGAAATTATTTTATTTTTATTTTAAATTATCCCGTTCAGCCTTGCACGGTCATTGACCGCCTTTATTAATTCGTTCTTATAAATTGCCATTGCGTACGGAACTTGTATGTCAGCGTGTACTCCGTCGCCGTATTCGGGGTACAATAAAAAATTATTTCTGTTAAGCTTTTTGATAATGTACTCGTTACATTCAAATTCGCCGTTTCTGATTTCATATGACTCAATAAAATCAATTATTCCCCTGTAAAGCTCCGCAGATTTTATCTCGGTTTCAAGAAATCCTTCAAGTATTTTTTCAGCAGAAAAATTATTGATAATATACTTGCCGTTGTTATTTTTATCTTCCATAAAAATCTCCTGTATTTTGTGAGAAACGGTTTATCTGCATTACGAACGGTAATCCCCGTTTATCTTAACATAATCATAAGTAAGGTCGCAGCCCCAAGCCGTTGCAGTCGCCTCGCCGCTGTTAAGTCCGATAAGAATTTCTATCTCGTCCTCTTTGAGAATTTCCGCCGCCTTTTCCTCGGAGAAATCCATGTTCAGACCGTCCTTGTAGGTCTGAATTTTTCCCGCCTTTGAAGCAAGGAAAATATCCAATTTAGTAACATCAATTTTGTCGGACTCCGCATATCCAACGGCGCAGGCGATACGTCCGCAGTTTGCGTCCTCGCCGTAGATCATGGTCTTTACAAGCGGGGAACGAATAACGCTTTTTGCGGCAATGATAGCGGTATCCAGATCGGGCGCTGAACTGCACACGCAGGTGATAAGCTTTGTAGCGCCCTCGCCGTCCTTTGCAAGCATTATAGTAAGATTTTTCATGACCTGATAAAGAGCGTCCTTAAAGGTCTGAAAATCCTCATTTTCCGAAGTGATTTCTGTATTTCCCGCCAGTCCCGAAGCTATCAGCATACAGGTATCGTTTGTGGACTGGTCGCCGTCCACACTCAGACAGTTGTATGTAATTTTAACGATTTCCGAAAGCGCCTTTTGAAGCATTTCGGGGGAAACAGCGCAGTCCGTGGTAATAAAATTCAGCGTAGTAGCCATGTTGGGGTGTATCATTCCGCTGCCCTTAGCCATGCCTCCGAGGTGACATTCTTTTCCGTCCACGGTAAATTTTACAGCGTATTCTTTTCTCACCGTGTCGGTTGTCATGATAGCGGTAGCCGCCTCGATATTTCCCTCATAGGAAAGCTTTTCCGCAAGCAGGGGAACAGCATACTTTATCGGCTCGATAGGCAAGGTCAGCCCGATAACTCCAGTTGAAGCAACAATGACCTGCTCCATGGGAATGTTAAGAGCCTCGGCGGTAAGTCTGCACATTTCAACAGCCTTTTCCTCGCCGTCGGCGTTGCAGGTGTTGGCGTTGCCCGAATTTACGATAACAGCGCGAGCCTTTCCGCCCGACTTTGCAAGGTTGTTTTTGGTAACAACAACAGGCGCGCCCTTGACCTTGTTTGAGGTGTAAACACCCGCTGCGTTGCACTCCACGTCCGCAAAAATCATGGCAATATCGTTTTTCTTATTGCTTACTGGGGACTCGTTCCCGTCGGGTAAACCGTGCTTGATACCGCAGTAAAGTCCGCTTGCTTTAAATCCCTTTGCGGCGCAGATGCCGCCGCTTATTGTTTCAAAATTTTCCATAGTAATTCTCCTAAAATATTTTTATATTCTGCGGGAATTCCGCTTTTATTCTAAAGTAAATTCTTTTTCCCAAAAGCCCGTGTCGTATTCTTCTTTAAGCCTTACAACCCCGTTCCCATATGTCCCATACTCACATATGATAGTCAGCTTTTTGCTTGCCTCGTCATATTCATAAGTATATTTATCCTGCAAAAGACACTTGTTGGAAAAATAGCTTTCGTCGATTTCCCCCAGCTTTTTTGCAGCAATTCCATTTATCTGATAAACGTCCATATATGTATCTTCAAACCTTGTTTTGCCAATTGTAGTATGCGATATGCGTTCCTTTAAAAGAATTTCATTTCCGTCCGAAAGAGTGATTTGCTCTATGTCAACAGTATTTTTAATATTTTCGTGAACAGCCCAAACAATCACACCTACTTCCAAAGCAAAAAATACAGCACATACAACCATACATTTAGTTCGCTTTTTGCTTTTAGGCTGACCTATCCATGAAATAAAATTCCAAACCCAAAGCACCAACTGAAAAAATATACCCATATATGTATAATTG
>CAMWVO010000020.1 GCA_947177695.1 uncultured Clostridia bacterium | reverse complement strand
TTTAACATCGTTAGAAAGGAGGACACATTTTCCCTAACGGGAAAATGGTCATAATTATGAGCAGGATAGGGGAGGCAACTCTTTCCGACGGCAGAAAGCTGCCGTATGTGATAACCGACAACCCGCCCCGCGGCGGTATGAAATATACATATTTTGCTCCCGACAAGTCGTACGTGGTGCAGTTTTTCAACGAGCCGAACAAGATCGACCGAAATATGTCCGCCCGTCTGGAGGCTATCATAGGACGCTACAATCCCACGATACCCGAATCAAAAGGCGGCGCCATAGGCAGCGACGAGCGGCTTGCAAAATATTTTTCGGGACGCTTCTGCTGGCCTACCGATCTGGTGGTTGCGCCCGAATTCGGGATAGTTTCCCCTGCATATCCCAAAAGCTTTTTCTTCGGGGACAACGCTTCCCAGTTCCTCGACCTGAAAGGCAAGGACAAGAAAAGCAACTGGTTCACGTCGGGAAACAGGCGGTTCCTCAACAAAAGCGAGCTGGGGGATTTCCGCTCCATGATACAGATGTCCCTGCTGCTGTCCAGATCCATACGCCGTCTGCATCAGGCGGGACTTGCTCATTCCGACCTTTCCAACAACAACGTGCTTATCGACCCCAAAACGGGAAACTGCGTTGTAATCGACATAGACTCGTTGGTAGTGCCGGGACTTTTCCCTCCCGAAGTGGCGGGAACGAGAGGTTACATTGCTCCCGAAGTTCTGTCCACAATGGAGCTTGACAGAAGCGACCCGCGGAGAATGATACCAAGCTCTGTAACCGATCTGCACGCTCTGGCGGTGCTTATCTACGAGTATCTTTTCTGCCGTCACCCGCTTATGGGACCGAAAATTTTCTCCTCCGAATCGGCTGAAAAGGACGACTATCTGGGTCTCGGACCAATGGCTCTGTTCATAGAAAATCCCGATGACACCTCAAACCGCCCGTCCTCGATGAAGACAACTATAAAGGATCTTGGACCTATCCTTGAAAAGCTGTTCCTGAGGGCTTTTGTGGACGGTCTGCACAACCCGCCCCTGCGTCCCTCGGCAATGGAGTGGGAGCGGGGTCTCGTCCGCACTTGGGACTTGCTGCATAAATGCTCCAATCCCTCCTGCGAAAAGAAATGGTTCGTTTTGTACGACACGGACAACCCTGTCTGTCCTTTCTGCGGAACAAGAATTTCGGACAGGAACATAGTCCGCTTTGAGCTGAACACGGAGGTGCGCGGTCACAGCGGCGAGTGGAGAAAGTACTCCGAG
The DNA here is from genome assembly GCA_947177695.1 of uncultured Clostridia bacterium. Taxonomy (GTDB): domain Bacteria; phylum Bacillota; class Clostridia; order Oscillospirales; family Ruminococcaceae; genus RGIG8773. Next base: position 12,453 of record CAMWVO010000020.1, on the reverse strand, counting down.
CTGGACGTTGTGCACAATACGCCCCTGTTCAAGTGGCATATGCAGAGCAATGTTTTTGCCGATGAAAAGGCGGACAAGACCTTGCAGGCTTATGTCTGCTGCCATAACGGAGAATGGTTTCTCATCAACCGCAACGCGGAGGGTATGCTGTCTCCCCAGGGAAATCCCGTTCCCGCGGGAAAGGCTATACGCATAACGGACGGCACGGTATTCCGCGCTTCAAGGAGCGACAGGGGAATGCTGATAAAGGTAAAGATAATATGAATCGCGAAAGGAGTTCTGCCGGACAGGTTCTGACAGAAATTTGAGAGTATGACTTTTTTCGGGCTTTCGGAGCGCGAAGCGGAAGCGTCCCGTAAAAAATACGGCTTGAACGAGCTTTTATATAAACCGTCCGTGGTTGGGAATATCCTGCGCGGCTTGAACGGACTGAGCTGCAAGCTTTTTGCGGTCGCGGCTCTTGCGGAAATTATCCGCGTACTTCTGGGACTTATCGGCGTTATAAGCTCCGAGCCCGATTTTATAAGACCTGCGGCTTTTTTTGCCGCGGGACTTTTGTGCGGCTTTGCGGAGGCATGGCTGAGATACCGCTCGGAGCAGACCTTGAACAAGCTTTGCGGTTACAACGGGGACGCGCTCTATACGGTTTTCCGCAATAACGGCAGGACGGAAAAAATCCCGCGGAAAATGCTTGCCGTGGGAGACGCGGTATTCGTTTCCTCAGGGGATCTTATCCCCGCCGACGGAACTATGGCTGACGGCTCGCTGACGGTGGATCAGTCCGTTTTCGGCGTTATCGGCAAGGCTGAAAAGACTGCCCCTCCCGAGGGCTACAGAAAAGGCGGGGTGCTTGGAATAAGCAATCCCTATATGGTGTACGGCGGTACGTCCGTATGCGGCGGAAGCGGTACGGTCAAAATCACTGCGATAGGTGAAAATATGGGTCTTGCTAAAAAGAAAAGGGCAAAGGCTGTTGAGATAAACGGAGAAAAATTTTCGGGAATACTGCGTACAGCCGCGGCGGCAGGCTCTGCGGCTGCTGCTGCGGTACTGGTATTTTTTGCTGTATCGGGTGTGCTTTCGGGACAGCTCCTCGGCGGACTGGCGCGGGGAGTATCCTCGGCTGCGGCGGCGCTGGCGATAGTCTGTCTGGGCGGGAAAAACCTCGTCTGCGAGACTGCGGCGGCTGCGGCGGTGAAGCGTCTTGAGAAAAAGGGTGTAAGGATTTTCAAGCCCGACAGTCTGAACGACAGCGCGGGGATAGGTCTGGCTGTTATCGAGAGGGCGGGTATCATTGCGGAAGCGGAGTATTCCGCAGGCGGAACGGCTTTCATCGACGGCAGCGGCAGGGAGTTCGGAAGTATTGAAGAACTGGGCGCGGGACTTTCCGAAATGCTGCGGAACGCGGTGGTATGCACTTCCTCGGCTGTCATGGCTGACGGCGAGGCTCTGGGCGGAAGCCCGCTGGACAGGGCTCTTTACCGATTTATCGGGAAGAAGGACGGCAAGACCGCAAACATTAAAAAGCAGACCGAGGTAAAAGCCGACGGCGCAAGCGTGCTGTCGGGAGTAACGGTCTCAGCGGGAGGACGGCTGTTCACGTTCGTGCGGGGCGGCGCGGACATACTGCTGGAAAGATGCACCGACAGCATCGGTGCGGACGGAAAAAAACAGAAGATAACAAATGAAAGCGCGCTTCGGAAGCTTGCGGCGGCGGTCTCTCTTTCGGGAAAGGACGTTGTTGCATTTGCAGTTTCCGACCGCGGGATAAAGGACGGACGTCTCCCCTCGGCGGGCTATTCGCTGATAGGGCTTGCGGTACTGTTCGACAGCTTTTTCGACAGCGCAGCGGACGAGGTAAAGCGTCTGGAAAAGCTCGGCGTAAGAGTAATTCTTGCAACGGAGGAAAGCCGCGAGTCCGCAATATTTGCGGCGAAGTACGCGGGTATTTCGGGCGGAGCAAAGGGCTCGAAAAAAACTGCGGGAGTTGTCCTCAGCTCGTCCCAGCTCTCGGAAATGGGCGATACGGAGCTTGAAAACAGACTTGACGATATCAAAGCAGTGGTCAGAGCAGTCCCCTCGGACAAACGGCGTCTGGTACGGGCGGCTCACGAAAAGGGCGCAAGGGTATGCGCTGCCGTCTCGGATATGAAAAGCCTGAACGCCGTTTCGGACGCGGATATGATATTTGCCGCTCCCGGCTGCGGAACAGCAGTTGGAGCGGGCGCAGACGCGTCTGCGGAAAAATGCGGCATAAAGGCGATAGCCGATACTATAGACTGTTCCGCAGGATATGCGGCGCAGTGCAGAGGTATGATAATTTTCAGGGCGGTGTGCGCTGCTGCCGCTGCTGCAATACTGATTTTTTTGAGATAAAAGCTTAGCGGAAAGGCGGTGATATTTTGGCGGAAAACAATATCCAGAGGCTTCTGGACAACCCCCGCGGTTCGGGCGTTGTTAATATTCCCGCAGGGGAGTATGAGGGAAGCTTCATTGTGACCAAAAGCTGTACGATAAACGGAAACGGCGCGGTGCTGTGCAATTCTTCTGGACCCGTGCTTGTTATTGCCGCGGAAAACGTTACGGTAAACAATATAAAGGTAGAGCTGACAAGCGAGGGTATCCCTTACGAGCAGATGGTCTCGGTGTACTGCAAATACGGCGATACGAAATTTTCAGATGTGGAAATAAACGGTATGCTGCTGGGTATTGAGGGCGAGGAGCAGTACTGGGGTTTGCCCCGTACCGTTTCTCTGGGCAGACTTCCCGCCGAAAGGGAGCAGTCCTTTGCTATGGAGCTTTACGCGCCTGTTGAGGCTGAAATATCGGGAGAACTCTACAACGTCAGCCTGTCTGCGGATACGCTGTCAACGGGGTTCAACACCGTCACGCTTACGGTGGGAAAGGTTCGCAGCGGCTCGCTTATCCACGGATATATACGAATCAGGTCGGCTGTTGAGCGGAAGATACTTATAAGCGGCGAGATAGGCGATGAGAACGATCCGATGTCCGCAGGCTATATGCTATGCTCAATTCAGCGGGACGCCCCCATTCGCCACGGGGAAATGCTCGAACGGCTTGACCCCGTTCAGCTTGCCACGCTTCCCGAACCGGAGCAGGAGACGGTGGAGCCCTCCTATGAGCCGACAGACGAGCCTGTCACCTACAGCGGAGACAGCGGCTACAAAGAGGAGAACGTGCTTATCCCAAGCGGAAAAAGGATACCGCTTTCACAAAAGCAGTACAAGATAGAGCTTCTCTATCGGTCTGCAAGAACGGCGGCAGACATTGACGGATATCTTTTCATGCTGAACAGCAATGGGACGGTCAGCTCCGACAGGCGCATGATATTTTTCGGAAACGATCACTCCGACTGTGGCAGCGTGAAGTACCTCAACGCCGCGGACAAAAGGTCGATGTACATTGATTTCGGCACGGTACCGCGGGACGTTACCCGCATGGTAATGCTGTTCTCCATTTACGGAAACAAGCCAGACCAGCTTTTCAGTATGCTTGAGGACGCGGAAATAAGCGTCCTGTGCGAAAACGGCGTGCATATGCATATGCCCCTTGAAAAGGGGATACAGTGCCGCACCATACTTGCTCTGGGCTTTGAGAAAACTGACGGCGTGTGGGAAATGATATCATCGGGAAAGGGCATGGCAATGTCTCTTGCGGACATCTGCCGAAGCTACGGGGTGACGATCGTTTCGTAGAAAGGAATTACGGAGTGAACAGATCGAAACGGAAAGCATTTGCGGTTCTTGCGGCGCTTGTCCTGACCTGCTTTAACGGCTGTGACGGCAGCGGCGAGGTCACGGAAGAAACTGCAAACGCCGCGGAAATAACGGAAACGGCTTCGGAAACAACGGAAATAAAAACGGAAACGGAAATTTTCAAAACGGAAACGGCGGAAATGACGGAAACGGAAGCCGAGAAAGAAGCTTCTCCCAAGCTGCCGAAGCCGTCCCTGCAAGGCTTTGACCACCGTGCGGCAGACTATGTTACCGCGCTTGTTGATAATTCCGATTTTGCGGAAAAGTGGCAGTACCGCACCAATGCAATGGTCGCGGATATGAACGGAGACGGTGTTCCCGAAGTGTTTTTGCAGATATCCTCAATGGGAAGTCTGACGGAAGTATTCACATTTGCCGATGGGAAAGCTGTCCATGTTAAGGCTGCACAAAACGCCTTTAGTCCCCGCGGCGAGCCTTACAGCTCTTATGACGGCGATCTGCCAGAATTTTATGTTCGGGACGGCAAAAAGGTTATTCTTGCCAATTGCTATGCGGGCGGCTGTGATGCAGGCAACGGCGGTATTATGGAGATAGTCTTTGACGGCGGCAGCATTTCCGTAAAGGAGATATGCGGATATTCCTATCCGAGTTCGGGCGATGACAGCTTTTACAGCTATCGTTTCGGCGGCGAGGAGGTTTCCGAGGACGAGTACCGAAGTCTCCGCGATAACTGCATGAGCGAACTTGACTACTGCACGGACTATTCGGTAACACTGACAAGGGAAGTACTCGAAAGCGGTTACAAGAACCCGCTTTACCTTTTGGCAAATGCGATCGACAGCTTTTACAGAAGCTATGACATGGCTGACGGTCTCGAATTCGGCGTGGAGCTAAAGCCCGTCTATGTGTGCCGCAGTAACGGTTTTACGGGGCTTGACACCTACAAAGCCGTGATGAGCTATGACGCTATGGGCAACGTCTCGAGCATTTTCAGGAAACATTATAATGATGATGAATCGTCAAGCGATACCTGTACATTTAAATATGAGTATGACGATAATGGCAGGGTGACAAAGATACACGGTTTTAACAGCTATACTCCCGAAGCGGATTATGATTGGAGCATAGACTATTACGGAAATATTAATATAACGCGGTCGAACTACCCATATACCGATATGGACGAGTCTTTCTACAAGTTTGTTACCGATGAACAGGGAAGAGTTCTTGAGGAAACTTTTTTAGCAAATGAAAGAGCTGCTGAAATTTACAGTTATGATGGTGTTAAGGTCGGAGATGTTTTGATACGTTGGTTTTATCAATATGACAGCTTCGGGAATAAGATATACGAGGAGCTCGACACAATTATCTATGAAGCGAAAGATTCAATACAGGATTATGTCGAGACGTGGGAATACGACGATCGCAACAGGCTTGTCAAGCACACTTTCAGTTATGGGTGCGATTCTATTAACGAGTATTTTTATAACGATAATGGAGATATGGTGGAGCTTATTCACACATTCATAGGCGACGATGAGCTGAACGGCGGAAGAGAGGGCGTTTACGTCACGGACTACTACTATGAAAAAGACCTGAAAGGCGGCGTTACACGCAGATGCGGCAGGGGCAGCGATTACTATGACGACGACATTATCGAGGACATTTACTATGCGCCCGTAAGGGTCGTAAAATGATTTTTAACAGTCTTTGAACTGTTTTAAATAATAATGGTTAAGGAGATTTTTATGGTTATCATTGAAATGGAAAACGGCAAAAAGATCAAGCTGGAGCTTTACCCCGACGTCGCTCCCATAACGGTGGAAAACTTTGAAAAGCTTGTTAAGGACGGCTTTTACGACGGACTTATCTTCCACCGCGTTATACCGGGCTTCATGATCCAGGGCGGCTGTCCCGACGGAACGGGAATGGGCGGTCCGGGACATCACATCAAGGGCGAGTTTGCGTCCAACGGCGTAAAGAACGACCTGAAGCACACCCGCGGAGTTATCTCCATGGCGCGCTCTATGATGAAGGACAGCGCAGGCTCACAGTTCTTTATCATGCACAAGGACGCTCCCCATCTTGACGGCGAGTACGCCGCTTTCGGCAAGGTTGTCGAGGGCATTGAGGTCGTGGACGAAATTGCCGCGACCGAGACAGATATCGGCGACAGACCCGTTAAAGAACAGAAGATGAAAAAGGTCTACATTGAGGAATAATTTTCTATACCGCAAAAAAACAGCAATACCGAAGTATTGCTGTTTTTCGTTATATAGCAGGATTTTTTCAGCATATTTTCGTTCCGCCGAGAGGACGGATATACAGGCAGTAGCAGCTTCCCGCGCCGAAAAGCTTTTCCATGCCCGAAACGAAGCCGTCCAGCATATCGTTGGGGACGAACGCCTGAATAGTGCCCGCAAATCCTCCGCCGTGAACGCGGCACGCGCCCCTGCCGTCCAGAAGCTTTTCCGCGTTGTAAAGTCCCAGAACCATGCCCTGTCCGCGGGGATCGGAAACGGCGAAAATGTTCTGCAGATACTTAAAGGAACTGTTTCCGCTGGCTGTAACTTCATGCAGGAACGTCTTGAAATCACCGCTGTCAAGCGCGGAAGCCTCACGGTCAACTCTTTCGTTCTCGTCCCAGAAGTGCAGCGCGCGGGAAACGGCTCTGTCTCCGCAGCTTTGGCGGACAGCTTCCATGTTCTCCCAAAGCTGTTCGGGAGTAATATCGCGCAGCTCAGACTTGCCGAAAAATTCCGCCACCGACTTCATTTCCTTGGGGATAGCCGCGTATTCGGGGGTAAGGTCGGCGTGGTTTCCCTTTGTGTCCACAATGCAGAGACTGTGTCCGCTTGCGGCAAAATCGTAGTCAATGGAGCGGATAACGGGATTTTCGGGACTTTCAAAATCTATCTCGATAAAGCCGCCCACCGAGGACGCCATCTGATCCATAAGACCGCTTGGCTTGCCGAAATGTACGTTTTCGGCGTACTGTGCGATCTGTGCAATTTTGACCGCGCTCACGTTTCCGCCGTTATAGAGGTGGGAAAGAATAGTTCCGATAAGTACCTCAAACGCCGCCGATGAGGAAATTCCGCTTCCTTTCAGCACGCTTGACGTGGTGTATGCCTTGAAGCCGCCAACCGCGCAGCCGCTGCGGCTCATGCCGTCCGCAACGCCCCGTATCAGAGCCGCGGAGGTGTTTTTGTCCCCGTCATGTACGGACAGATCTGCGGTATCCACAACGTCCTGCGGGAAGCCCTCGGATTTCACGGTGATAACGCCGTCGTCGGTGGGAACAACGAAAGCGATAACGTCAAGGCTTACCGCCGCCGCAAGGACTTTTCCGCGGTTGTGGTCGGTGTGGTTTCCGCCGATCTCGGTACGTCCCGAAGCGGAGAAGATCATGGCGTTAGCCGCGTCCCCGAACAGTTCCTCAAAAGCCTTTTCGGCATTCTGGTAGCGTTCCCTCTGGGCGGTCAGGGTGTTTTTTCCGTACAGCTTTTCAAGTGTGGCGTCAATATTTTTCATCTAAAAATCTCCTTTTGGATTTATTTTACAGCAATAAAAGCAGCCTGACAGCAGGACAGCGCAAATACTTCCGATTCCGCAAAGCCGCACCCGCGAAGCAGGTCAAGGCTTTCTGAAATTGTTATGGGGAAATAGCTTTTGCCGTATCTTTCCAGATGTCTGCGGCAGGCTTCTGGAGTTTTTCCCTGTTCAAGCTGAAAGCTTTCCCAGCGTTTGAGATACAGCTTTTCGAGAACAGTTCCCGACGGTGCGAAATTTTCCGCAGTAATAAGTATCCCGCCCTTTTTCAGAGCGCGGAAGCAATTTTCCAAAGCGGCTTTTCTTTCGGGAATTTTCAGGTAGTGACCTACCAGTACAGCGGTAACAACGTCAAACTCCCCGCAGAAGCTTAAACCGGAAATATCGGAAACTATAAATTCCGCTTCGGGAAACCGGAAACGGCTTTTTGAAATCCCGATCATTTCCTCGGAAATGTCCGCAAAAACAAATCTTTCAAGCGGTATCTTCCCAAGCACGGCTTCCGCGGTTTTTCCCGTGCCGCAGCCGATATCGAGCCATGACAGAGGCTTATTTCCGAAAGCTTTTGCCGTTTCTGCAATTTGTCTGTACAGCTCGCTGTAAAACGGAACCGTGCGGATTATCTCCATGTCATAGTCGCTTGCGGCAAAAGCCGAAGTATTATTCATTTATGACATTTCCTTTCTGTTTGCGGAATTTCCCATCCGCTCAGTTAGCGTCATAGAAAAGACGGTAATTTTTCTCCGAATGGGAGTACACGCTCATGACAAGTCCGATGCACACGAACATACTCGCCATGCTTGTACCGCCCTGACTTACAAAAGGCAGGGGTACGCCGATAACAGGCATTACTCCCAGTACCATGCCTAAATTGAGAATGCAGTGGATAAACACCATTGAAAACACGCCTATGCACATGAATTTTCCTAAGTCGTCCTTTGCTATCCTGCTGTCGATAACGATTTTCAGACATATAAACGACAGCACCGCCAAAAGCGCAATGCACCCAAGAAAGCCGAAGCACTGTCCCACATAGGTGAATATAAAGTCGTTCTGGACATAGGGTACGGCGACGTATTCGTCAGCGAAAAGACCCTTGCCGAAAAGCTGTCCAGAACCCAGCGCAAGCTTGCCCCAGTACTGCTGATAGGCGATGGCGGCAAATTCCGGGTCGTTCATGGGATCTTCCTGAAACAGGACTAAGAACCGCATTTTTTGGTGCGGGAGCATTATCTTATCCCACAGCACCCATATTGCCACAGGCGCGGCGATAAGGCAGGGAAGTATGTACTTCCACGAAATTCCAGCCGCGAACATCATGCAGACGAACATGAAAAAGAACACCAAAGCCGTTCCGTCATCGCCCTGAGCCACAACTATAAGCGTGGGGACAGCTCCGTGCAGGCACAGCATTATCACATGACCTATATGGTTGATCTTGTCCCCCACCTTTGACAGGTGCAGGGCAAAGGACATTATAAAGGCTATTTTGAGAACTTCCGAGGGCTGAAGCGTTGTGGGACCGAATTTTATCCATCCTATATCGTCCGCGCCCTCGTTTGGTCTGTAGCCAAGCGATGTAAATGTAAGCATGGTAAGTCCCACGGCAGCAGGGACGTACAGAAACCACAGCTTTATAAATTTATGGTAATCCATCGCTGACATGATCAGCGCGGCAACTGCCCCCGCGCATAAGCAGATAAATTGCAGCTTATACATCTGCCCGTGATGCTGGAGGCTTACTATTCCATTTTGTACCAGTGAGTACATAAGCGTCACCGAAAACATGGACACGCCGCAGACCGCGATAAACAGCGGCTTGTCAAGCTTTCGGAAGTACTGGAGCAATGCCCCTAAAACGGTTTTTATCATTGAAATTCCTTTCCTGCCGCCGATTAAAGCCGGCTTCACGTTGTCTACCAAATATTATACATTATAAAAAACCGCTTTTCAAGGGGTTTTGAGTATTTATACCAAATTGTAATTATTCGCTGACATAGTAATCGTCTGGGTCGAAATACTTGTCGCTGATATTTTTTTCCAGAACCTCGAAAATATAGTCGTACCCGAAGCGGCTCATGCTTTTTACTCCGTGGGACTCCGCAAGCTCACGGCTGTAGTCCGACAGGGGATAAAGCCTTACGTCGTGATAATTCCCGTCGTAGTGGGTGATTATGGGTACAAACTCGATATTGCCGATAATGGGCTGCTGATCTTCTGCGGCTTCCTCGTCAATGCGTATTGAAACGTCAAATTTAAGCGCTCCGCCGATAAGATTTTTTCCCACGCTCTGGGCGGAAATAAAGTTCCCAAGAGAGTAAGCGCAAAGGGCTGTAGAACCGTCCTCGCACGTTATCTCCTCAATACCGCGGAGAACGTGAGGGTGGTTGCCGATAATGATATCCGCGCCCGCGTCCGCAAGAATTTTCGCGGTACTGCGCTGATAGTCGCTGATAATGTCGGAATCCTCAACCCCCCAGTGGAGAGCCACAACGCACACATCGGAGATTTCCCGCGCCGCCGCTATCTCGGACTTCATAGTCTCCAGATCGTAAGCGTCCCCTATGGAAAGCTCGCTTCCCGCAGGCAGGCTGAGACCGTTCAGTGACTCGGTGTAGGACAGGAACGAGAACGTTATGCCGTCAAACTCGGCGGTGCGGATATTTGCCCTGTCCTCAGCGTTGCGGTATGCTCCGCAGACAACGGCGGCTTCACGGCTGTCCCAGTAGTCAAGACAGGCGATAAGTCCCGCTTCGTCCTTGTCAAGAGTGTGGTTGTTCGCGATAGTAAACACATCGAAGCCAATATCAAGCATATGATCTCCCAAAGCGGAGGGGCTGTTGAACCGCGGATATGTGGAGGGTTCAAACTGGTCGTTGCAGATAAGGGTCTCCTGATTTATTATCGCCATATCTGCGCGGCGGATAAGATTTTCCACGTTTTTGTAGGCGTAGCCAAAGTCATAGCCGCCGTTTCCGTCCCGTGCGGCAGCCTGCTTGTAGATGCTGGAGTGGATAAGGTTATCCCCAACGGCTACAACGCTTACAGTGGCAAATTCGGGTACGGGCTTTTCGGTGGTGGTTTCCGTTTGGGACACAGTTTCCGAGGGTACTGCCGTCACGGCGTCCGAAGAGGCTTTCGTTTCGGAAACGACCTCCGCTGCCGACAGGTTTTCCTCCAGCGGTATCTCGTGGCTTACCCTTGAACAGCCCGACAGCAGCAGTGCCGCCGTCATAACTATAGTGATTAACTTCTTCATATATTGTCAATACTTTAACCAAAAGAGGGAAAAAGTACAGCTCCTTTCACATATTTGTCAATAACATTATAAAATATTTTACGGTAAAATGCAATCATTTTAAAAAAATATATTGAAATGATAGGGATTTTGCTATATAATGTAAGTATATATTCCGAAATCTGCTATGATGTGTTGTTGTCACAAATTAATGAAAAAGGAGCGCGGTCAGTATGAGAAAATTTTCCACCCAAACCCCCGATACGTGCAGGGAAACTGTGTGCGGACTGATATCCGAGATCAAAGGGCTTTCTTCAATGGACTTTTCAGAGCTTGTCCCCGAAAAAACGGCATTGATCGCGGTCGATGTTGTAAACGGATTTATCCGCGAGGGAGCGATGTCGTCGCCCATTATCGAGGGTATAATCCCGAATGTTGCAAGCCTTATGGAAAAATGCAAGGGCGCGGGTATCCCAATCGCAGCGCTTGCGGACTGCCACAGCGAAAACTGCGCGGAGTTTGCGTCCTTTCCGCCGCATTGTATTGACGGAACGAGCGAAAGCGAGCTTGTGGACGAACTGAAAGCGGTGGGAGGATACTTTCTGATAAAGAAAAATTCCACAAACGGATTTCACGAAAAGGACTTCATGCACGAGCTTGTGCGCAATCCCAAGGTAAACACCTTTGTCGTAGTGGGGGACTGCACCGACATATGCGTTATGCAGCTTTGCCTTACCCTTAAAACATGGTTTACGGCGCAGGACAGAACGTCCGAGATAATTATTCCGCTGAACTGCGTGGAGACCTATGACAGTCCCGACCACAACGCGGACTTTATGAACATAGCCGCCTACAAGATAATGAAGGACAGCGGCATAAAATTCGTTTCCGAAATTATATGACAAGGACGTGTTTGCTATGAATAAAACTGCAAGAAATCTTACACTGCTCACCGATTTCTACGAGCTGACAATGGCTAACGGCTATTTCGAGAACGGCATGGGCGAGATGATATCTTATTTCGATATGTTTTTCAGAAGCGTTCCCGATGAGGGCGGCTTTGCAATAATGTGCGGTCTCGACCAGATGATAGACTACATGAACAATCTCAGCTTCGACGACGATGATATTGAGTACCTGCGTGCAAAGGGCATTTTCAGCGAGCAATTTTTGGAGTACCTGCGGAACTTCCGCTTCTGCTGCGATGTGGGGGCGATACCGGAGGGTACTCCAATTTTCCCCGGAGAGCCTGTTGTCACTGTCCGCGGACCCGCCATTCAAGCGCAGTTTGTGGAGACCATGGTACTCATATGCATCAATCACCAAAGCCTTATCGCTACAAAGGCGAACAGGATAGTCCGCGCCGCCGAGGGCAGACCCGTTATGGAGTTCGGTTCGAGACGCGCGCAGGGCTTCGACGGAGCTATCTACGGCGCGAGAGCCGCCTATATCGCAGGCTGCTGCGGTACTGCCTGCACCATTTCCGACAAGGAGATGGGCGTTACCGCGCTGGGCACAATGGCTCACTCCTGGATACAGATGTTCGACAGCGAGCTTGAAGCTTTCAGAGCATATGCAAAATGCTACCCCAACGGCACTACGCTTTTGGTGGACACCTACAACGTGCTTAAATCGGGCGTTCCCAACGCAATAACGGTGTTCAAGGAAATGCGTGCAAGAGGCGAAAAGCCTGCGGGTATCCGCATTGACAGCGGCGATATAACCTATCTTTCCAAGCGTGCAAGACAGATGCTGGATGACGAGGGCTTCCCCGATGTGAAGATAGTTGCGTCCAATTCGCTGGACGAATACATTATCCGCGACATTCTCGTTCAGGGCGCAAAGGTAGACAGCTTCGGCGTGGGCGAGAGAATGATAACCTCCAAGTCCGAGCCTGTTTTCGGCGGTGTCTACAAGCTTGTAGCC
>CAMWVO010000019.1 GCA_947177695.1 uncultured Clostridia bacterium | reverse complement strand
GACAGCGTTGAATTTATTGATTGGGCAACATTTATGGGCTGTTCAAAGCTCAAAGAAGTGACGCTGCCTGATGGAGTTATTTTGCAATGCGGTGTATTTGAAAATTGCACAGGTCTTAGAAATATGACAATTCCCGATAATGTTAGCTTAACTAGCTGGGGCGCTGCCTATGGCTTTTTGTACAAATGCGACGGGCTTACAGTTACATATAAGGGCAATGAATACAACCATACAAACTTTGAAGATTTGTATAAGGCAATGCCCCAAAAAGAATATACATTTAACGAATAATTTCTTGAATATCTTCTTAAATAACCTCGAAAACCGGCGGAGCGTCAAAAGCGTTCCGCCGGTTTTCATAAAGGAACGCCGTTGACATAACGTCACTAAAGAGTTATAATTAAATAAAAAATACCGGAGGAATTTTCACCAATGAACATACTTATAATCCGCCACGGCGACCCCGACTACTCCATAGATTCCCTCACCGAAAAAGGCTGGCGGGAAGCCGAAATCCTCTCGGAGCGGATAGCTCCCCTTGACGTTAAGGCGTACTACGTTTCCCCTCTCGGACGGGCAAAAGACACCGCGTCCTTTACGCTGAAAAAGGCGGAGCGCGAAGCGGAAGTCCTGCCGTGGCTCCGCGAGTACGACGTGCGTATTGACGACCCCCAAACAGGTACAAAGCGTATCCCATGGGATATGCTTCCCGCCGACTGGACAGCCGTTCCCGAATATTACCTAAAGGACGAATGGTACAACGTGCCGATAATGAAGTCCGCGGGCATGAAAGCGGGCATTGAAGCGGTCCAAAGCGGTCTTGACACTGTTCTGGAAAAACACGGCTACAGGCGTGAGGGAAACATCTACCGCGCCGTAAAGCCCAACGAGGACACCATTGTGTTTTTCTGTCACTTTGGCGTGGGCTGCGTAATGCTGGGACATCTTCTCGGCATCTCCCCCATGATATTATGGCACGGCTTTATGGCTGCGCCCACGTCGGTCACGACCGTACACAGCGAGGAACGCCGTCAGGGTGCGGCATTCTTCCGCGTAAGCTCCTACGGTGACGTGTCCCACCTTTATGCGGCGGGCGAGCCTCCCGCTTTTGCGGGACGCTTCTGCGAGACCTTTGCCAACGCGGAACAAAGACACGATTAGGCTTGTTGTCCTGTTTCCCCTAACCCCGTACAACCCCTCCTGCATATAATAAAAGTGTCCAAATATATTTGCCGAATATGAAAAATTGCGCGCGGTGATTATTTTCACAAAAACCGTCAACAATAATACCATAAGGCGGCAGCAATACCCCAAAAGGTCTGCCGCAACTCGGTAAAATAGGAGTGTATGAAAGTGCCGGTAAAAAGGGGAGAAATCTACTACGCAGACCTCAGCCCCGTTGTGGGCTCTGAACAGGGCGGGATACGTCCCGTGCTGATCGTCCAGAACGACGTGGGCAACAAACACAGTCCCACGGTCATTGCCGCGGCGATAACAAGTCAGCGGGAAAAATCAAAGCTGCCCACACACATCGAGCTTAACGCCGACAAGTGCGGGCTTCAAAAGGACAGCATCGTTCTTCTCGAACAGATCAGAACCATCGACAAAAAACGTCTCAAGGAACGCATGGGTGAGCTTGACCCAACCGCTATGACCAGAGTCAACAGCGCCCTGTCCATCAGCTTCGGTCTGCATAACGACGCTACATAAGACTTTGCGCGTCTTTGTCTTATGTGGATATAACACAGCATAATACTATTTCACTCCCAATATGTAAGCAAAAAATTCTGCACAAAAACCATATACGTAAGTTTTTGTTTGAATTTTTTGTACATATTTAGGTCGCGAAATAGTATAAGGGTATCGCTCCCAATCGGGCGATACCCTTTTCAGTTTCGCAATATCATACCAATTTCCGCTGCCAAGCCGCGTACCGTCAATACGTCTTTGTCGGTCTTGTGGCGGCGCGTATTTCCATGATTCCCGTTTCTCCGTAGAAATACTGGGTGCGTCCGAAATTTGCCCCTGTCTCCTCCGCAATTATTCTTATCCTGTGCGAAGACAGAACTTTCTTTACCGCCGCAACATTTCTCTCGCCTATGTTGAACACCGTTGAATTAACACTGAACATCTGGGCTCCCCCGGCGATTTTGGCTGTAAGACGCGCCTTGTTCGCTCCGAGCATAGTCATCTTCTGGATAAGCTCCTCTATGCCCGTATCCGCGTATCTGCGCTTGTTGTTAACACCCTGAGCTGCCTCCGTGCTAAGCGGCAGCATGATATGCGCCAGTCCCGCGATCTTTTTGTCGGGGTCGTACAGACAGATGCCCACGCACGAACCGAGAGCATATGTGACCAGTACATCAGGCGCTTTTACAACGTTCAAATCCGCAATGCCAACCGTAACAGTGTTTGCCATTATATACTCACTCCCAGTCTTGTGAAAAGAGTTTCAAGAGACTCCATCTCGGGAACAAGTATCATATTGCTTTTTATTTCACCGCCGTCTATTTTAAAGCTGTCGTCAATAAAAAGCGCTTTATTTCCGACCTGTGCAAATTCTATGACCGGAACGCTTAATATTGCTCCGACCATATCCACGGTCATTACGGGCACAGATATATCAATAGTCATGCCTGTAAGAGCCGCTATCGCATTTATGTACGAGCCTCCCATAATATTTCCGACCTCGGAAATAAAGGATTTTTCCATGTCGTTCATTTCAAGCAGGTTTTCTATTTCCGAGCCGAAAAGAGCCTTTGTCATTCTGCTTGCAAAGGAATGCTGAAGAACATAGAGCATCATTCCTGTAATATCGCCGCTCATGTTTATAAGCATACCTATCGCAATATGTTCGGGACCTCCCAGAAAATTCACCGCGTCGCTGAAGTCCAGAACCTTAACGGACGGAACCGCTATGTCCGTATTGCACTGCAAAACCTCGGAAAGCGCGCTGGCAGCATTTCCCGACCCTATGCTTCCAAGCTCCTTCAGAACGTCGAGATGCATATCCTGAAGCTGCTCAATATTTTTTATCATACTGCTGTATCCTTTCCTCTAAATCAGTTCCTTAGATTGTTTATAATATTTTCCAGCTCATCGTGGGTCTTTACCATATTTACGTTAAGCTGATAAGCCCTCTGGTACTCGATGACCTTTGTCATCTCGTTAGCTACGTTCGTACCCGACGCCTCCAGCCATCTCTGCTTTTTGCCCGCGCCTTCGTCCGCTATTGCAGGACCGCTTGAAGCCGTCTCGGTATAGTAGTTGTCCCCGATCATATCCAGACCGTAGGGATCTTCAAACTTGTACACGCCGATCATCTGTGCAAGCTCCGAGTCGTCTATTTCCGTGGGAGAATCCTCCTTAAAGGGCACCTCAATGCGGTTTCCCTCATAGTCAAGCACCCAGCCGCCCCATGAGTTGCACAGAAGCCACGGAGCGTCCTCAGCCTCGCTCTCCTTTGTAATTATAAACGAGCCGTCCTTGGTGTAGGTGACAAAGTTTTCGGGAGTAAGTATCGCAAAGAAGCCCTCGTCCAGAGCCGCAAAGTCGAGAGGTCTGCCCGTTTCTCTGAGAGCAGACTGCTCGAACATCATGTCGGTTTTCTGAACTCTTACGCCGTGACCGAACTGGGTCTCGGTGTTGTTGTTGTTTCTCTCCGTGTAAATAAGGTCGGCAAACGACGGTCTCGACGCCTTAAAGCCGAAAGTATTCACGTTTGCAAGGTTATTCGCCGTAACGTCCATAGCGTACTGATAGCTTATTACGCCCGAAGCGGCGGTATAGTAACCGATATTGCTCATAGCTTCAAGTTCCTTTCAGAATTTATTCCGGACAGCGGTCAGTGTGCCGCCGCTCAGGTGATGCTTGCAAGCTCGTTTACCGCAAGCTGATTGATGCTGTTTGCTATTTTAAGGGCGGAGCTGCACGCGGTGAAAACGTGCTGCGCGTCCATAGCCGCAATGGTCTCCTCCGCAACGTCCACGTTGGAACGCTCGAACCAGCCCTGCTTTACCTGATAGACCATGCCCTCGGGAATATTTCCGATAGGCGTGTCCTCGTAAGGTCTCATAAGATTGTCGTCAACCTTTTCAACGTCGCTCTCAGGTGGAACGAAGCTGAGTCCCAGCTGAAATACTCTGCCGTCGTTGACGGTAAGCTCGCCGAAGCGGTCTACCTGGAAGTTGGCTGTACCCAGCTGTATCCTCTCGCCGTTCTCGTCAAGGACATAGCCCGTAGTTCCGAGAGTAAGATAGCCCTCGCCGTTTATCGTAAACTGACCGTTCCTTGAAAGCAGTCTCTCGCCTGTTCTGCGCTCTTCGATATTGAAGTAGATATTGCCCACAAGCGCGATGTCCAGACGGGAACCCGTGTTCTCAAACGTGCCCTGCTTGGTGTCGGTGTAGGTATAGTCAATGGTGCGGTAACGGATAGTACCCGTCTGACTGTGCCTGTTGTTAATGAGCAGCAGCTCCTCCGCAAAGGTTATGGGGATAGCCTCGTCCGCCTTGTAGCCCGCCGTTTTGGCATTGGCAAGGTTATTGGTGATGACATTAAGTATCCTCTGTTCGTTGATGATACCGTTTGCCGCGGTGTAGTAGCCTCTGAGCATTCTGATACCTCCTATTTGTTCAAGTAGTCTCCGAGATATTTCTTCATTTTCTGTACCGCCTGCGAGTGCAGCTGGCAGACGCGGCTTTCCGAAACGTCCAGAACCTTTCCTATATCGGAAAACCTCAGTTTTTCGTAATAATAAAGTGTAATGACCAGCCTCTCTCTTTCCTTGAGGGACTTGATTGCTTCGGCAAGGTACCGGAGCTTTTCCTGTCTGTGAACTCCCGCCTCTGCCGACCACATTCCGTCGTCGTCGGCTTTTTCGGCGATATCGAAGCCGCTGTCCATGACCATTTCCTCAAAGGAAAGGGTCTGCGCCGCGGCAGCCTGAGCCGCGCAGCTTTCAAGCTTTTCCACGGGAAGCTTCATTCTTTCCGCAAGCTCCTCGACGGTAGGCTCTCTGTCCAGCTCCTCGTAAAGAGCCGAATATGCGGCGTCATAATCTTTGGCAAAGCGTCTTATCCCGCGGGGAATAAAGTCCTGCCGCCTGATAAAGTCTATGATCGCGCCGCGCACCTTTATGGACGCATAGGTCTCAAACTTCACGCCTTTTTTGTAATCGAAGCTGTCCACCGCGCTCATAAGGGCGATAGTCGCCTCGTTAATGACGTCGTCGGTCTCCGCAAACTTGATGTACATATTCCTTGTTGACAGCGCAGCGAATTTGACAATATTCATATAAGCCATGATAACGCGGTTGCGGAGAGCCTTGTCGCCTGTCTCCTTGTATTTGAGAAGCAGCAGGGCTCTTGCCTCTTTTTCGTTATCAGTCACAGAACTCACCTCCGTCAGCCGTATTCAGTCTCGGCAGGCGTTAAACTCCCGCCATGTCCTCATCGAGAGCAACATTTCCCACAGCCTGTATCTGCACGGAATTGTCTATCTCGCTGAACGAAAGCACAGTAACATTTGGTATAAACTGGTCGATAAGCTTTTTGAAATAAATTCGCACGATAGGCGAAGTCAGAACGATAGGCATTGGAACAACGTCCTTTACCCTGTCGATCTGCGCATTAAGGGAAGCCACAAGCGACTGTATCGTCTGGGGATCCATAGCAAGGTATGAGCCCTGCTCGGACTTTTTGACGGAAGCCACTATCTTGTTTTCCGTCTCCGTATCCAGCGTCAGAACTCTTATCTGTCCGCCGTCCGAGAAGCGGCGTGTGATGGTTCGCTTCAAAGCCTGACGGACGTACTCGGTGGTGATGTCCACATCCTTCATGTTGTACTGATTGTCCGCGATAGTCTCCAGAATGGTCTGCAAGTCCCTGATGGGGACGCTTTCCTTCAGGAGCAGACACAGCACCTTTTGCAGATACGCTGGGGAAACGATATTCGGAACGATATCGTCCACCACGGCGGCGTTTGTCTGCTTGAGCTTATCAAGCATGGTCTTAACGTCCTGCCTTGACAAAAGCTCGTGAGCGTAATTTTTTATTATCTCCGACAGGTGGGTAATGATTACCGACGTCGGGTCGATAAGCGTATAGCCTGCGATCTCGGCGCGGAGCTTATCCTGCTCCGGTATCCATTTCGCGGGAATATTAAAGGCGGGTTCAACGGTGTCGATACCGTCTATTTCCTTGGTAACGCTTCCGCTGTCCAGCGCAAGGTAGTGATCCATAAGTATCTCCGCGTGAGCGACCACCTCGCCCTTTACCTTTATAACATACTGGTTCGGGTTGATGTGCTGGTTGTCGGTCATTCTTACCGACGGGAAAACCATACCCATATCCATAGCGAACTGCTTTCGGAAGATTACCACACGCTCGATAAGCGTGCCGCCCGAGCTTTCGTCCGCAAGAGGGATAAGGCTGTAGCCGAACTCCATTTCGATCGGCTCAACATTAAGCAGCTTGTAAACATTGTCGATGTCCTTGTAGTATTCCATCTCGGAAAGGGCTTCTCTGTTTTCAGCCATTTCCTGAGCCGCAATATCGTTTTCGGTTGCAAGCTCTCTCTGGGTACGCATAAGCATGATGCCCAAAGCAAGAAGAACCGCGCCGAGAACAATAAGCTGTATTTTCGGGAAGCCCGGTATAAGCATCATCACGAACATTACCATGCCCGCAATAATGAGCACCAGCGGCTGCGCGGTGAACTGATTTTTGATGTCGATGTTAAGGCTGTCCTCTGAAGCTGAACGGGTAACAATCATACCCATTGCAGTGGAAATAAGCAATGCTGGGAGCTGTGAGCAAAGTCCGTCACCCACCGTTGCAAGCGTATAGGTGGTCAGGACCTGGGAAAATTCCATTCCGTCGAAAATAAGACCTACGACTGCGCCGCCCAGCAGGTTTACTATTGCCGCCACGATAGAGAACGTAGCGTCTCCCTTTACGAACTTGGAAGCACCGTCCATAGCTCCGAAGAAGTCGGATTCACGCTGTATCTTGGCACGGCGTACCTTTGCCTCGTCCTCGGTGATGATGCCGGAGTTAAGGTCGGCATCGATAGCCATCTGCTTACCGGGCATAGCGTCCAGAGTAAATCTTGCTGTTACCTCGGCAACTCGCTCCGCACCCTTTGTTACGACCAGCATCTGCACAACGGTTATAAGTATGAATACGATAAAGCCTATGAGCGCGTTTCCGCCCATAACGAACTGTCCGAAAGCCGCGACTATATGCCCGGCAAAGCCCTCGTTCATAAGTATCTGACGAGTCGAGGAAATATTAAGACCCAGCCTGAATATTGTGGTAATAAGGAGCATTGACGGGAATATGGAAAATTCCAGCGGCTCCTTGATATACATTGTGATAAGGAGAATAACAAGGGAAAGCGCGATGTTCACAACAAACAGCATATCCAGCAGCCACGTGGGGAGCGGAATGATGATAAGGAATATCGCCAGGATAACGAATACCGTTACCATGTTATTCAATATTTTTTTCACGGTATAACGCAGCCTGCCTTTCCTTTCAAAGGTTAGAGGTCAGAGGACAGAAGCTGTAAGCGGCGTCCTCGTTATCTGTTGGAAACTAATATCAGTAATTGGGATAATTCACTTGAGGCTTCTCCATGCCATTTGCAAGCTTGCCTTTCATGCTGTAAACAAAGGACAGCACCTCGGCAACGGCACGGTAAAAATCGTAGGGGATCTCCCGTCCCACCTCGACCTCTTTAAAGAGGGCTCTTGCCAGCGGAACGTTTTCCACCACCGATACGCCGTTTTCCTCAGCCTTTTCTATAATTCTGAACGCCACGTTGTCCGCACCCTTTGCCACAACTACGGGAGCTCTGTCGAAAGTCTCGTCGTATCTGACCGCAACCGCAAAGTGAGTAGGGTTTCTTATAACAACGTCCGCGCCGGGAACGTCCTGCATCATACGGCTCATAGCCATCTGCTGCTGCTTCTGGCGGCGCTTGCTCTTGATCTGAGGGTCGCCCTCCATCTGCTTGTACTCTTCCTTGACCTCCTGCTTGGTCATTTTCATGTCCTTTTCCCATTTATACTTCTGGAACAGGAAGTCCACCGCAGCCACAGCGACGAAAACCATCGCTATCTTCATACAAATTGTAAACACCGCTTCGGCAACATAAAGCATACCCGAAACAAGCTCCATCTGCATGAGCCTTGCGAAATCCGTAATGCGGCTTTGTATTTCGCTGTAGACCACAGCCGCAAGGATTATCATTTTTATCAGTGACTTGGCAAGCTCGAAAAGCGAGCTTACGGAAAACATTTTTTTGATCCCCTGAACGGGATTCAGCTTGTCAAGCTTAAACTGAAAGGATTTTTTTGAAAAGATAAATTTTGTCTGTATACCCGTAGCGATTATCGGCACCAAAAGGGAAACCAGCAGGATCGGTCCCGCAGTAAGCAGCACCGTCTTTCCGATCTCCAGAACAAGCTTCGGAGCTGTCTCCATACCGTCGATCCGAGTGCCGTTGCCGTCCATGCCGCCTCCGGCAAGCCTGAACCAGTACTCCATGCTTTGGGTCGTTACGCTGTACATAAGACCTGCCACCAGTCTCAGAACAAAAAACGCCAGCATTATGAACGCAGCCGTAACCACGTCCTTGCTCTGCATAACGTTGCCCTCCTTACGCTGTTCACGGCGTTTATGGGGGGTAGCTTCCTCGGTTTTTTCGCCAGTAGAGCCTTCTGCCATAGGTATTCTTCCTTTATAATCAATTTCGGCGTGACGGTTTCGTCAGACAGTCCGCCTAAACGGTCTGTCCCGTCCGCCAAAAGAAATGTCTGTATTCAGTGAGTGATCCCGCTACGCCGCAGGCATTGCCAGAATAAATTCCCTGAGCGCCTCAAGCCACTTGTCAAGATATTTGTCAATAAAATCCGAAAGCGGTACAGCCATCAAGAACAGCATAGCAAATCCGAATGCCACCTTAAGCTGGATATTGACTACCATTATCTGTATCTGGGGTACCGATTTCATCAGCACGCCCATGCAGAATTCAAGGATAAATTCCGCCGCCATTATGGGCATTGCAAGCTTTATGACCAAAGCCAGCACAACGGAAAAATATGACGCGATATTATATCCCAGCTCGGGATTGAAGCCTCCGCCTCCCAAGGGTACAATATCAAATGTCATGATAAAAAGTCTTATAAGCGTCATGTGAGCGTTCGTCGCAAAGAAGTAGAGATACATCATAAAGCTGATGAACGAACCCATGATCGACATCTGCACGTTTGATTCCGGGTCGAAAACCTTTGCCATACCCAGACCCGACTGCATATCCATGACCTCTCCCGCCACCTGAACGGTGTAGAAGAAAAGGTCGGTAATAAAGCCGATTATAAGTCCCACAGCCATCTCCCGCAGGAGCATCATCAGATAGACGCCTGTCTGTGTACCCGCGTCGATCGGCTCGGGCTGGAGTACCATTATGGTAATATATGTAATAAAAATGGTTATTACGATCTTAGCGATCGTCGGAACGTTTCTCCTTGACAGCACCGGGTTAAATGTGAATATCCCAAGCATCCGGGCAAAAACCAGCAGATCGGTCTCAAAGCTCCGGAACAGAACCGTAAAAAAATCCAATTTACGCTCCTTTCCGCCGTCAGATTATCATTCTCTGACTGCTCACCTGCGTTACCAGATCGAATATCCGCATAATAAATTCGTTGCAGGAGCTTATCATCATAGGCGCCAGCAAAAGCAGCAGCACCACGATCGTAAGCGCTTTAGGAACGAACGTCAGCGTCTGTTCGTGAACCTGAGTCGCAGCCTGAAGGATCGCAATAACAAGTCCCACAAGCATACTGATAAGCAAAAGCGGTCCGGCAAGCTTTATCGCAAGGATCAGCGCTTCACGGAAAATTTCCAGAATAACCGTTTCCGTAAGCATAGCCGCACCTCCTAAACAGCGAAGCCGGTAACAAGCGATTTGATCAAGAGCGTCCAGCCGTCGCACATAATAAACAGCAGCAGCTTGAACGGAATTGAGACCGTTGTCGGCGGCAGCATCATCATACCCATCGACATCAGAACCGTGGAAACTATAATATCTATAATAAGAAATGGAATGTAAAGCAAAAATCCGATCTCGAAGCCTATCTTGATCTCGCTGAGGATAAATGCGGGTACGACCATCACAAAGCTGACCTCATCGATAAATTCCTCCTCGGTCTGAGCCTGGATATCAGTCTCCGTAAGACCCAGAAAGAAGTTCATCGACTCGTTGCTCGTGTGCTGGAGCATCCATTTTTTCAGCGGGACCGAAGCCGCCTGCACTGCCTCCACCGACGTATACTCGCCGTTTTTGTAGGGCACATAAGCAACATCGTTCATCTCCGAAATAACGGGATTCATAATAAACAGCGTCAGAAACAACGCAAGACCTATCATTACCTGATTCGGAGGCGTCTGCTGGACGCCCATTGCATTCCTCAGCAGCGAGAATGAAATGATGAGCCGTGTAAAGCAGGTCATCATTACCAGTATCGACGGTGCTATGGAAAGAATTGTTATCAGAATGATCAAGTCGATCGTCGTAGAGCTTTCATTTATGCCGAACTGATCCAGCAGACTTTCCGATCCGCTGCGGTCGTCCGTGACAGGCTCTTCGTAAGGAAGCTCGCCTGTTACCGCCGTACCCTCCACGACCTGACCGTTCTGATCTGTCTGAGCGGGCTGTGTCTGCGGGTTCGGCTGACTTTGTTCCGTTTGTGGAACGCTGGTTTCAAGGTTGGGTATTGTTGTTACAAAGCCCGTACCGTCCTCTGGTCCCGAAACGGCGTTCGCGGTTACGGAGGGAAAAGAAACAGCCATAACTGCGGCGCACAATATCCCCGCGGAAGCTCCGGCAAGTCTCTTAAAAATTATTTTTTTCATTCCGTCCGTCCTTTTCACTTTCGGGATTTTCAGCCTCGGCGAAGCCTTTTCTTTCGGCGATCGCCTTTTTAAGGCATTGAACAAATCCGCCCTCGGCGGGGGTCTCCTCGGCTTCCGCAGCCGCAATGTCATCCTCGTCAAGGTCGCAGATCTTATTTACGGAATTTACCGTTACACCGATCAGCATTGTTTTTTTGCCGACGGTAATGATCATAAGCTGCTTATCCTGCGCAATAGCGGCGCATTCGCGGATCTTTATGTTATTCCCCGCGTTCCCGAAGCCGCCCGCAGCGTGCTTTCTGAGCCAGTTGGCAGCGTACAGCGACAGGAAGATCAGTCCGATAATACCAAGAAGAGCGCATATAACGGTAAAAGCTTCTCCGATCATTTATCAGCCCAGCACCTTCTGAACTGTCTGAAGGATTCTGTCAGCCTTAAAGGGCTTAACGATAAAGTCGAGAGCGCCCAGCTTGATAGCCTCAACAACCATGGATTCCTGACCCATAGCGGAGCACATAACGATCTTAGCGTTGGGATCGGAAGCCTTGATATCTCTGAGAGCCTCAATACCTGTCTTGTTGGGCATTGTGATATCCATGATGATAAGGTCGGGCTTCTCGGAAGCATATGTAGCGCAGGCGATCTCTCCGTCAGAAGCTTCAAGAATGTTTGTATATCCGTTTTTAGTGAGCGCGTCCTTGATCATCATTCGCATGAATGCGGCGTCGTCCACAAGCAAAATTTTCTTATCCATAATAAAACTCCGTTTCTCCGCCTCGGAAATATTTTGTCGTTTCCAACGGGAACGTCGGGCGGTTCCGTATCCCTGAACGTAATGTTTTGATTTGATCTATGTTACAGCCCCGCGTCTTTCGGGCGGGAGCGGCAATACCGTATCCTCCGCAGACTGTGCAAAAGGACTTGTCGGTCTGTTATTCCTTTCCGCCCAGCGATTCAAGGAACTTTGATTTGATTATTTCCGTGATCCTTACCGCGAAGTTGTCGTCAATAACGACCACGTCGCCTTTTGCGATAAGGTTTCCGTTAACGATAATGTCAACGGGAGCGCCTGCCTGGCGTTCAAGCTCGATAATGGTACCCTGCGAGAAATCAAGTATCTCCTTGACCTTCTTGACAGCTGAACCGATCTCGACCGTAACGTTGAGCGGAACGTTCATCAGCAGCTTCAGATTATCGTTCTGATCCTGATTAAGGTTAGCGTTCTGGTACGCTGCGAAATTCTGTAACTGAATGGGCTGAACGTTCATTGCAGGCTGCATAGGCATAGCGGGCTGCATAGGCATTGCCTGCTGAGGATACATGCCCTGCGGAGGATATCCTCCGTACATAGCCGCCATATTGGGATCCATCGGCTGACCGTAAGGCATCTGAGGCATTGCGCCCTGCATCGGCGGCATACCCATAGGCTGCTGCGGAGCGGCAGGTGCAGGAGCGGCTCCTCCGCCGCCGAGCATAGCCTCGATCTGTTCCTGAGACATCGTTGATCCTCCCCCTGCGGGAGCCGCAGGTGCCGGGGCGGGAGCCGGCGCAGGTGCCGCCTCCTCAACATCGTCCATGATATTGTTGTAGCCTGTCATCATCTTGTCAGCCATTTCCTTTGCAAGGCTGATGGTAAGCACAGAAATAAATTCCGATTTGATAACTCCGTCGATAGTAAGATCGAACTTTACCGTGCAGACATGATCCTGTCCGGTCAGGTCGTAGATCTCCTGCCGAACGGCGTCCGCACCGCCCTCCTGAACTACCGCTTCGGGAGTAGAGATGTCCACCGTAGTTTCGATTATTTCCGAAAGCGCCGTTGCGGACGCTCCCATCATCTGATTCATTACCTCACACACAGCTGAGATATTCATTTCATCGAACTGGAAATCTTCGCTGACCTCCAGCGGCAGACCCATAAGCTGATTAAGAATGAGCTGAACGTCATTCTGCTTTAGGACGAGAACATTTTCACCCGAAACGCCCTGAGTATATTTGATTTTGACCATTATAGAGGGTTCCAGTTCCGGGAACGAGAGTTCCTCGGACTTGATGACCTTCACTTGCGGGGTAGTGATCCATACCTTGGCAGAAAGCATATTTGAAACAGCCGTAGCCGCCGACCCCATAGTAATATTCATTATCTCGCCTATGGCGTCCATTTCCACATCGCCAAAGCCTTCAATGGTAAGCTTTTCCTCGCTCATTATATGTAACCTTCCTTTCCGCTCCCGCGGTTTATCAGATACTGCATTACGCAGGTTATTTTCCCAAGTCCTTATAGATATTGTCTATTTTAACAGCTTTCTTTTTGTTCTTTATGCCGAGCTTGCCGTCAAACCAGATATTGCTTCCTATCTTGACGGTAACGTTGCTGTCAATGGGCATATTAAGCGGGATAACATCGCCCGCCTGCATAGTCAGCACATCGAACAGGTCAAGCTTTGTTTCACACAGAACGGTGTCGATCTTAAGCTCCGAGTCCTTGATAGCTTCGAGAAGCGAAACGCGTCTCTCCTTTTCCTTTTTCGGATCGAGCTTTTTGGTAGACCTTGACCACCTGTCGCCGAACTTCGCCATTATTGATTCCAGGTTAAGCGCCGGTACACAGAACGTCATGGTATTCTTAACGTCCTTGATCTCCATCTCAAGAACTACCAGAATAACCACCTCGTCGGGCGAGATCGACTGCATAACTCTTGCGTTTGTTTCGATCGTTGTTATCGTTGGGTTGATATCTATGTAGGTACCCAACGGTTCTTTCAAAAGACCCGCCATTTTACCCATATCGCTTGCGAACAATCCGACTTCTATTTCAGTAAAATCCCTGTTTTG
>CAMWVO010000018.1 GCA_947177695.1 uncultured Clostridia bacterium | reverse complement strand
TGTCGGTACAGCGGCCTGCCATGTTGGTGGCGATGGTAACGGCTCCGTACTTACCTGCCTGAGCAACTATCTCGGCTTCCTTTTCGTGCTGCTTAGCGTTGAGGACGTTGTGCTTAATGCCCTTTTTGGAAAGCATTTTGGAAAGAACTTCCGATTTTTCGATCGAAACCGTACCCACAAGCACTGGCTGACCCTTTGCATGGCACTCCTCGATCTGGCGTATAGCCGCAAGGAACTTGCCGTGCTCGGTCTTGAACACAACATCGGGATTGTCTATACGCTGAACGGGACGGTTTGTGGGTATCTCGATAACGTCCAGCTTGTATATCTCCTTGAACTCCTCCTCCTCGGTCATGGCTGTACCGGTCATACCGGACAGTCTCTTATAGAGACGGAAATAGTTCTGGAACGTAATGCTTGCAAGCGTCTTGGACTCGTGGGCGACCTTTACGCCCTCCTTGGCTTCGATAGCCTGGTGCAGACCGTCGTTGAAGCGGCGTCCCATCATAAGACGTCCTGTAAATTCGTCAACGATGATAACTTCGCCGTCCTTGACAACGTAGTCGATATCGCTTTTCATTACGCCGTTGGCTTTAAGAGCCTGATTTACGTGGTGGAGCAGCGTTGAGTTCTCTGCGTCGAAAAGGTTCACAACATTGAAGTACTTCTCCGCCTTTTTAACGCCCTGACGGGTGATAGTAGCGGTCTTTGCCTTTTCGTCGATGATATAGTCGCAGTTCTCGGAGGCTTCCTCCTGATCCACCTTGTTGTCCATTTCAACAACGATATAGGGCTTCAGGGTCTTGGCAAACTTATCCGCAAGGGTATACAGTTCGGTGGACTTGTCGCCTCTTCCCGAAATAATAAGCGGTGTTCTTGCCTCGTCTATAAGGATGGAGTCCACCTCGTCCACGATGGCAAAGTGGTGCTCGCGCTGTACCTTTTCCTTTTTATAGATGACCATGTTGTCACGGAGGTAGTCAAAGCCGAACTCGTTGTTCGTACCGTAGGT
This sequence comes from uncultured Clostridia bacterium, assembly GCA_947177695.1. Taxonomy (GTDB): domain Bacteria; phylum Bacillota; class Clostridia; order Oscillospirales; family Ruminococcaceae; genus RGIG8773. The sequence goes on along the minus strand of CAMWVO010000018.1, from coordinate 12,865 downwards.
TATGTCGCAGTTATATGCCTCACGGCGCTGGTCGTTGTTCAGCTCGTGGAGGATACAGCCGATGGTCATGCCCAGATAGCGGTAGACCTTGCCCATTTCCTCCGACTGGAACTTAGCCAGATAGTCGTTTACGGTAACAACGTGAACGCCCTTGCCCTCTAAAGCGCAGAGGTAGGACGCGCAGCAGGCTACGAGAGTTTTACCTTCACCTGTTTTCATTTCGGCGATACGTCCCTGATGGAGGACTATCGCGCCTATTATCTGCACGGGGAACGGCTTTTTGCCAAGTACTCTCCAAGCCGCCTCCCTTACCGTGGCAAGAGCCTCGGGAAGTATATCGTCCAGTGTCTCGCCCTTTGCAAGACGTTCCCTGAGAAGCTTTGTCTGGGACTTGAGAGTGTCCTCGGACATAGCCGAATATTCGTCGTCGAGTTCGAGAACCCTGTTTTTGATAGGTTCTATCTTAGCAAGCTCCCTTTTGCTGTAGCTGCCGAAAAGCCCGTCGAAAATGCCCATTAATAAATTCCACCTTTAAATTTGACACATTATCATTTTATTTATTATACCAGGCTCTATTGCAAAATCGCAGATTTTGCAATACCCGGCAATTTCATTGCCGGGCGGCGGCAATGCCGCCTGAGAGCCGCCGTTCATACCGTCCTCGCAAAGCCATAGGCTTTGCATCCGCCTGCGGCGGCATTTCAAACAACTGCGTTGTTTGAAATGGTGGGCGGTATATAAACCAAAATGCACGTATGACACGATATATACAATTATACCCCAAAAAAATAAATTTGTCAATGTTTTTTCACAACTAATATGATAATAAAGGGACAAATTGACTTGACATTCGGTAAAAATTGGGTTAAACTAAAAGTAATTCATGTGGGGAGGTGAGACTGTGCGCTGCGGATACTGCGGAAAAAAGATAAGGGATACGGCTAAATTCTGTCCGTACTGCGGAAAGGAAAATGTTGGGAACGGCTCGGAATTTGCTGGAAAATTTGACGAAAAGGACGGACTTCTGGTCGTGAAGGCACAGGAGATATTCTCGGAAAGCAGAACGAAAAAGCCTCCGAGAGACACGAAAAGAACGATAAGGACGACAGTTTCCGTCCTGTGCGCGGCGGTTATCCTCGCAGGACTGTATCTGACCGCACGGTACGCCGTCCCCGAAATACAGTATTCCCACGCCGAAAAGCTTTACTCCGACGGGAAACGCGAGGCTGCGGAAAAAGCGTTCTTAAAGCTGGGCGGCTATAAGAGCAGCAGGGACTACGTCCGCAAGTGCCGTTACGAAACAGCTGTTGAGCTTATGAACGACGGTCTTTATCCCGAGGCGGCGGACGCTTTCTCCTCTCTTGACGGCTATGCCGACTCAAATCTGCTGGCGGCGGACTGTATGCTGAGAATTGCCGACGCTTACGCCGACGAGGGAAATCTTACAGCGGCGGCTTCGGTCTACGCTGCGGCGGGACACCCCGAGCTTGCAAAGCTTGCGGCTAAAAGAAGAGCTGCCGCGCTTGCAGAAAGCGGCGACTTTTTCTCCGCGTCGGAGGTCTCGGAAAGATACGGCGACAGCGAAGCCGCCGACGAATACCGCTATATCGGCGCGTCATCGGCAATGAGGAACGGCGACCTCAAAACCGCCGCCGAAAACTTCTACCTGCTGGGGCTGTACAAGGATTCGCCCGTGCTTGCGGACGACTGCGCCTACGGCTACTGTACGTCGGAATACGGCAAAAACGGCGCGTCAGAGGAAATCGTCCGCGGATTTTATTTTCTCAGAGATCATCTGGATTCAAGGGAGCTGTTCACTGAGACCGCCTATGAGTACGGCTTGAAGTGCCTTGATGAGGGTAACTTCTATACCGCTGCGGCTATGTTCAAAAATACAGGCTCATACGAAAGCTCTCTGGCGCTGCTTTACGAGGCGCGCTATGCTCTGGGCGACTTGCTTGCGGAGTCCGACCCGGCCTCGGCACGTTCGGTCTTTGCGCTGCTCAGCACCTATCTGGACAGCGCCCAAAAGAAAAAAGCCGCCTCCGAAAGGCTTGCCGACGGTGACAGCCGGTACGCGGACGAGAGCTGGTACGCGGACGGCTATACCTCAACAAACGGCTATTACACCGATGTGTTCACGAAAAATGACATTCTGCTCATTTCCTGCACAGCGGGTACGGACACCATCTCCCCTCCCGTGACCATTACGCTCACACTCAGGGACAGCGCGGGAAACGAAGTCTCCGCAGACTGTGAGAATGTCCGCAACAGCGGGTCGTTCAGCGGAAGCTTTTCGCTGTCCTCGGCAGCAGCCGGTGACGCGGAGATCGTCATTTCCCGAAAGGACAGCGGCTCGGTACTGCGGACGATACGGATAACTGTTACGGATTAGCTGCCGCGCCTGTCTGTCCCCGAAAGAAGCTTCATTCCCGCAAGCATGAGAACGGGAAATATTACAGCAAAAAGCAGTCCCGTTCTCAGCCCCGCCGAAGCCGCGCCCGAATCCGCAAAAAGAAGCGGCGAACCGTTTTCCGCAAGCTTCACGAAAACTCCCACAAGGGCGGGACCCGACGTGCAGCCAAGGTCTCCCGCCAGAGCAAGCACCGAAAACATAGCCGTGCCGCCGTTCTGAAATTTTTCCGAGGCAAGGCTGAACACTCCGGGCCACATTATCCCCACGGACAGACCGCAGACCGCGCACCCTGCCAGAGAAAGCAGCGGCACGGGTGCGAACACCATTGTCAAATAGCTGACAACGCACAGCACAGAGCTTGCCGATATCATCGGAACAAGCTTTATTTTTTTGCCGAAAATGCCGTAGAGAAGCCTTGCCGTACCCATCAGGACCGCGAACATACAGGGTCCGAGAAGGTCTCCTGCGGTCTTGGAGACCTTAAGTCCCGCCTCGGCAAACAACGAAGCCCACTGGGACGCGGCAAGCTCGGACGCACCCGCGCAGAGCATCAGCACGCAGAAAAGTATGAACAGTCTGTGTCCGAAAAGCTTTTTAAACGGTATCTCCTCGCCGCCCTCCTCAACAAAGGGACGGAGCGGTACTTTCATAAAAAGAAACGCGTTGGCAAAAGGAATTACCGCCCAGAACGCAGTTACCAGCCGCCAGCACTCCGTACCGAAAGCGGAAAAGAAAGCCGTGGTAAGCAGCACCACAAGAACCTGTCCCCAGCAGTAAAAGGAGTGCAGCAGGCTCATTGCGGAGGATTTGGCGTCCCCGGGAAGCGAGTCCACGATGGGACTTACAAGCACCTCGGTAATTCCCCCGCCCACGGAGTTCAGCGCGGCGGACAGAAGCAGTCCGGCAAAGGGGTCGGGCAGGACATAGGGAAAAACTCCCATAAACGCGAAGCCTGCCGCCGTGCAGAAATGTGCGGCGACCATTGACCCGCGCACTCCCAGAACTCCGACTATACGCGGTGAAAGGATATCAATAATTGTCTGCATTATAAAGTTTGCGGCTATAAGAACGGCTATTTTTCCCAGAGATATGCCGAAAGTGTTGCAGAATATCAAAAACAGCAGCGGAGGAAGATTGTTCACCTCCGCCTGCGTTATGTAACCAACGTAGCACGCAGTAAGCGTGTGTTTATAGTTAAGCTTCATTTCGCGGTTTTCCCCCTGTGTAAATATCATATCCTATATGGTAGTCCTTTGACGCCGCTTATTCATTGATATTTTATTGCTATTCTGTGAAATATTTTTCTTTAAAACGCTATTTTTGTAAGATACTCACAAACTTTTTGTCAAAACTTTATGCATATTTTTAAAATTCTTAGATGACAAAACAAATAAAATATGTTAAAATATTATTATTAAAGTGTGATTGACAGGGAAAAATTACTTTTTCGGAGGGCACCGCTTTGAGAAAATTCAGAAAGCTTCTGGGCGTTATTATCGCTCAATCCGACGGACCGTATCAGTCAAAGCTTCTTGAGGGTATCCTTGAACAGGCGTTCAAGCTTAATTACGACGTAGCCGTTTTTTCAACCTTCAATAAGGATAAGCTGTCCGAACTTTGGCACGAGGGCGAGGAAAATATTTTTTCCATGATAAACTATTCCGTTCTCGACGGCGTTATTTTCGTACCCGACACGCTTCAGGTCGGCGGCGTTGCCGAGCGTGTCGAAGCTGATATCAAAAAGAAATTCGGAAAGCCCGTTGTCTCGGTGGATATCGCCACGGAGGGCTTCGACAATATTTTTACCGACGACATTCAGAATATCAAAATGCTGATCTCTCACCTTATTGAGGATCACAAGCTTACAGATATTGCCTTTATGACGGGCGTTAAGGGACACCCGCACTCCACCAACCGACTTACGGGCTACTACGAAGCCTTGATAGAGCATAATCTTCCTATCGACAGAAGCCGCGTTTTCTACGGCGATTTCTGGTACAACGAGGGCGAGAAAGTAGTTCAGACCCTTATGGACGACGAACGTCCCATGCCTCAGGCGATCGCCTGCGCAAGCGACACTATGGCTATAAGCGTGTGCGAGGCTCTGAAAGCCCGCGGTCTGCGCGTTCCCGAGGACGTTGCCGTTACGGGCTACGACTCTATCGACGCGGGCATAAACTATGTCCCCAGCATAACTTCATCAGACATTCCCGCCGAAAATACGGGCAGACGCGCTGTCAGCTTTATCCACAGCCTTATTACGAATACCAAATTTAAGGACGACCCCCGCGGTGCGGAGATAAGCATTGCAAAAAGCTGCGGCTGTGCCGTAAACGTTGCCGAAAAAATGCGTAACAAATATAAAAGCTGGCGTGACAGCGACCTTTACGGCGATTTCGATTCCACCTACAACTTTATGCTGGAGGCTCTCATTTCGGAAAAGGATTACGAAAAATACCTGGGAGCTATGGGCTGGTATGCCCACCAGATCGGCGAGTTTGACTATTTCTACCTTTGCGTATGCGAAAACTGGGACAATCTCGGCGAGACCGAACAAAACAAAAATTACCTTAAAAAGGGATACACCAAAAAAATGTTCCTGCCGCTGTACAAGCACGACAACAGAAACTATATTGACCTGGAACGCTCCTTTGATCTGTCGGAAATGCTGCCTGCGCTTTATGAGCGGCGTCCCGAACCGACGGCGTTTTTCTTCGGTCCGCTCCACTTCAACGACAGATGCTTCGGCTACTCGGTAATTTCATACGGAAACAAGCCTGTGCCATATTCGAGCACATACCGCAAATGGATACGCTATGTCTGCACCTCCTTTGAAAGCCTGAGACGGCAGAGAAACCTCCAGTTCCTTTACAGCAAAATGGAGGACAACGCCGTCACCGACCTGCTCACGGGCATCTATAACAGAAACGGCTTCAATCTCTACGCGGGACAGTGCCTGTCCGACGCGGCGAAAAAGTCGGGTAGCTTCACGCTTATCCTCGGCGATATGAACAATCTTAAATATATCAACGACACGTTCGGTCATGTGGACGGCGACTTTGCCATAAAGTCCGTGGCGGACGCTTTCAAAAACGCCTGCGGAACCGACTTCTGCTACAGGATAGGCGGCGACGAATTTGTTATCGTCAGCAGCGATATTTCCTCGCAGGAAGAGATAGACGCGATCTGCGGCAAGATACAGGCTTATCTTAAAAAGATAAACGACACCGCGAACAAGCCCTACTCCACAAGCGTAAGCCTCGGCGTTTACTTCGGGGACGCTTCGGACATTGATTCCGTTGAACAGGCGGTCTCCGCGGCGGACAAGAAGATGTTCGAAGCGAAAGAAAAGTACAAGCGTGAGGAAGGTTTCAGCTACAGGACCTGCCGTAAGGTGTAATTGTGTACATATTATCAGGCGTTGAATTGTGCAAGATCAACAAAATTTTAAAATGTGCTTGACAAATGTCTTTTAAGGGCGTAAAATGTTACTGTAATTTAATATAATAAATTCGTTGAGCAAAAGTAAGTAGCACGCGTAACGATGAATCAGAGAGCCCGCGTTTGGTGTGAGTCGGGTCATAACGGCGCCTGTGAATGGATTTGTGAGAAGCAACGGCAAACGGCTGATATTTCGGCTCAGTAGTCTGCGCCGCGTTTCCTGCGTTAGTGGATAGGGTATTTATGCGTATGCGGCGTACTTGATTTATTATGACAGTATTGCGCGTTCGCTTGTATCCAAAGAGGCGGACGCTTTTTTACGTCCGTAAAGGTTGGGTGGCACCACGAGGTTTATCGTCCCGACAGCTGATGTTTCGGCTGCGGACTTTAAACCTTTTTTTATTTGAAAGGAGTTTTAATTATGCTGTATCCGTCAAAAGAAGAGGTCAAGAACCTGCTTTTAAGCTACAAGACCGTACCTGTTTTCTATGAGCTGCTTATCGACAACTGCACTCCTGTGGGACTTTTTTCCATACTCAGAGAGAAGTACGAGAACTGCTTCATTCTGGAAAGCGTTGACAATACCGAGCAGTGGGGACGTTATTCGTTTATCGGTATCAATCCCAAAACCGAAGTACGCATTTACGGAGACGAGGCGCAGATAATCAACGGTTCGGACGTCGAAACAAAAAAATGTCCCAACCCCATTGAGCTTTTTAACGATATCCTCAGCAAGCGCACCTCTCCCGTTTTCATGAACAGACCCAAGCTTACGGGCGGTCTGATCGGATATTTCGGCTACGACACGGTACGCCGCTTTGAGAAAAAGCTGGTGAACATTCCCGAGGACGACCTGAAAATGCCCGATTCAAATATGTTCCTGTACGACGAGATCGTGGCTTACGACCACCTTACCAACAAGGCGATAATTATTCTCAATATCAACGCGGGAGACGACGTTGACGCAAAGTACGAGGAATATATCGTCAAGACCGTTGAGATCGGCAGGATACTTGCCGAGGGCAAGCCTACAGCCGCTTCCCACGGGGACGGCAAGGAGATCAACGTTACCTCCAACGTCACCAAGGAAGAATTTATCGGAATGGTTGAGACCGCAAAAAATCACATTCTGGACGGCGATATCAGTCAGGTGGTGCTTTCGCAGCGTTTCGAGATTGAAAATCCTCCCGCGCCCTTTGATGTATACCGTATGCTCCGCTCCACTAATCCATCGCCTTATCTTTATTATTTCGACCACGAGGATTACTGCATTGCGGGAGCTTCTCCCGAAATGCTGGTGAACGTTACGGACGGCGCGGTAGTCACAAAGCCTATCGCGGGAACAATCGGCAGAGGCGCTACCGAAGCCGAGGACAAGGCTTTCGAGCAGCAGCTTCTGAACGATCCAAAGGAGCGGGCGGAACACACAATGCTCGTTGACCTTGGCAGAAACGACGTTGGAAAGGTTTGCAGCTTCGGTACGGTAAATGTTACGGACTTTATGCGGGTCGAGCGGTACTCAAAGGTAATGCACCTTGTTTCGGACGTTCAGGGCAAGCTTGCGGACGGCAAGACCGCTCTTGACGCGCTGATGTCGGTACTTCCCGCGGGTACGCTTTCGGGCGCGCCCAAGGTAAGAGCCATGGAGATAATCGACGAGCTTGAAAACAAGAAGCGGGGTCTTTACGGCGGAACGGTTGGATACCTTGCTTTCAGCGGAAACATCGACACCTGTATCGCTATAAGGACAGTCCTTTTCCGTCACGGAAAGGCTTACGTTCAGGCGGGCGCGGGTATAGTCTATGACAGCGTTCCCGAAAAGGAATACGAGGAAACCAAAAACAAGGCTTTGGCTGTGGTAAACGCGATCGCCGAAGCAGCCCGTCTCTAAGGGAGGTCACTGATATGATTTTGATGATAGATAACTACGACAGCTTCACTTACAATCTTTACCAGCTTATCGGTACGCTTTACTCTGACATAAAAGTTATCCGCAACGACGAGATAACCATTGAGGAAATTGAGAAAATGAAGCCCGAGGCTCTGATAATTTCCCCCGGTCCCGGCTATCCTGCGGACGCGGGTATCTCGGTGGAAGCGATCAGGAGGTTCAGCGGAGAGATACCCATTCTCGGTATCTGCCTTGGACATCAGGCTATTGCAGAGGCTTTCGGCGGAAAGATCATCCGCGCCAAAATGCCTATGCACGGCAAGGGTACGGAAATAAGCATCAACACCGACTGTCCGATTTTTGCGGGGCTTCCCGAAAAGGTCACAGCGGCAAGATATCACTCGCTGGTGGTTGACGTGATTTCCCTGCCCGTCTGCCTGAGAGTTACCGCTACGGACGGCGACGGTCAGATAATGGCTTTAAGACACAAGGATCACCCCACCTACGGCGTGCAGTTCCACCCGGAATCCATTCTTACCGAACACGGCGCGGGAATACTTTCAGCGTTCCTGTGCGACGTTGCGGGCATCAAGAATGCCGACAGGGAAGTAATTTCCATGCCCAAGGAAAAGCGGACGGCTCTTAAAAAGTACATTGCCAAAGCCGCCGACGGCTGCCACCTTACCGAGGAGGAAGCCGAAAACGCCATGAACATTATCATGTCCGACGGAGCTACCGACGCACAGATTGCCGCGCTGCTTACCGCAATGCGCTGCAACGGCGAAACTATTGAGGAAATAACAGGCTTTGCGCGGATAATGCGCCGCAAGGCAAGCATTGTCCCCTCGGCAAAATCGGCGGTGGACATTGTTGGTACGGGCGGAGACGTAGCAGGCACATTCAATATTTCCACAACGTCCTCATTCGTTATCGCGGGCGCGGGACTTAACGTTGCAAAGCACGGAAACAGAAGCGTTTCCAGCAAAAGCGGCGCGGCGGACGTTCTCGAAGCCCTCGGAGTAAAGCTCAACCTTACCCCCGCAAAGGCTTCCGCCTGCATGAAAGAAGCGGGTATCGCATTCCTGTTCGCCCAGTCCTTCCACAAGGCTATGCGCTTTGTTGCTCCCGCACGCCGAGAAACGGGCATAAGAACGGTGTTCAACATTCTGGGACCCCTTGCAAACCCTGCTCTTTCGGACTACATTCTGCTCGGCGTTTACGACGAGCGTCTGCTTGAAATAATGGCTAAGGTGCTTATGAACCTTGGCGTAAAGGGCGCAATGATAGTTTACGGCGGCGGACTTGACGAGGTTACGGTCTCCGGTATCACAACGGTCTGCGAGCTTCGGGACAGAAAGCTTATCAAGTACGAGATCAATCCAGAGGACTACGGTATCAAGATCGCACCGAAATCCGAGATCGTGGGCGGTTCACCTGCGGACAACGCAAAGATCACCCTTGACATTCTCACAGGCAAGGAAAAGGGCGCAAAGCGGGACATCGTTCTGCTCAACGCGGGCTGCGCTATCTACTGCACAGGCGCGGCGGCGTCTATTGAAGACGGTATCAAGATGGCGCGGAAGTCCATTGACAGCGGAATGGCATACGCTAAATTTGAAAAAATGAAAGAATTTACCAACAGAGCCTAATGGCTTTTAATCCTGATCACCATTAAAAGTGCAGATAAAAAATCGGCGCAAAAATCCTATAAAAAAGTTAAAACTTTTCAAATTTTTGCTTGATTTTTATACGCTTTTTAAATGGTGATCAGTATGAAAGGATAATTTTATGATACTTGACGATATTGCGGAAAAGCGCAGAGAACAGCTTTCGCGGGACATTGCCGCCGTTCCCTTTGAGGAGGTTCGGTCGCTTGCGGAGACTATGGCAAAGCAGCCGTCTGGACGAAGCTTTAAGGCGGCGTTGACGTCCGCGCCGAAGCCTGCCGTTATTGCGGAGGTGAAAAAGGCGTCCCCGTCGAAAGGGATAATCAGCGAGGATTTCCGTCCGACGGAGCAGGCGGCGGCTTATCAAAAAGCGGGCGCGGCTGCAATTTCCTGCCTGTCCGAGGAATACTATTTTAAAGGCTCGGCGGAATATTTCAGACAGATACGCGGTACGGTAAATATCCCAATGCTGCGAAAGGATTTCATCATTGATCCATATCAAGTGTACGAGGCGAAAGCAATGGGCGCGGACGCGGTTCTGCTTATCGCGGCAATACTTTCCGAGGAACAGATGAGAGAGTACCGAATTATTGCTGAGGGTCTCGGCATGGATGTTCTTGCGGAAAGCCATGACGAAAAGGAGCTTGAAGCGGTCATTGCAGCGGGGTGTTCCATTTTCGGCATAAACAACCGCAACCTGAAAACCTTTGAGGTGTCCCTCGAAAACACAAAGCGGCTTGCAAAGCTTGTCCCCGACGACGGTATCCTCGTTTCTGAAAGCGGCATAAAGACCGCCGAGGACATGAAGCTTCTTGCCGATTTAGGCGCGGACGCTGTTCTGATTGGTGAGACCCTTATGCGCAGCGGAAGCGTGGAAAGCTCAATGAAAGAATTGAGGAGCTTGTTATGACAACCGTAAAGTTCTGCGGTATGCGCCGTGTTGATGATATCGGATACGCCAACCAATGCCGTCCCGATTATGCGGGATTTATCCTGTCGGACGGTTTCAAGAGAAGCGTTGATTTCGGGACTTTTTGCGAGCTGAACACATATCTCGACAAGGATATAAAACGAGTGGGAGTTTTCGTTAACGAACCGCTTGAAAATATCCTGCACTGCGCTTATAACGAGACCCTTGACGTTATCCAGCTTCACGGAGACGAGGACGAAGCCTACTTGGAAAAGCTTCGTGAGGTCTTTTCGGGCGAGGTATGGAAAGCCGTCCGTGCCAAATGTCCCGAAGATATAGAAAAGGCAGACCGCTTGTCCTGCGATAAGCTTTTGATAGACAGCTTTAGCGAAAACGCTTACGGCGGCACGGGAAAGCGTATCAATACCGAAATTGTAAAAAATGCAGAAATTTCCAAACCGTTTTTTATCGCGGGAGGTATTACCGCGGAAAATATTGCTGAAATTATTAGGGAAGTCTCGCCCTGCGGCGCTGACCTAAGCAGCGGCATTGAGACGGACGGTTTCAAGGACTTTAATAAAATGAAAAATATCATGCGAATTTTAGAGGAGGAAAATTTGAGATGAACGAAAAGAAAGGACGCTTCGGGGATTTCGGCGGACAGTACGTTCCCGAAACGGTCATGAACGCTGTAAACGAGCTTGACGCGGCTTATGAAAAATACAAGGACGATCCCGATTTTATCGAGGAACTAAAACGCTACTACCGCGATTATGCGGGCAGACCCTCTATGCTGTACTGTGCGGAAAAGATGTCCGCAGACTTGGGCGGGGCGAAAATATACCTTAAACGCGAGGACCTGAACCACACAGGTTCGCACAAGATAAACAACGTTCTGGGACAGATTCTTCTTGCGAAGCGCATGGGCAAGACCCGCATTATCGCGGAAACCGGCGCGGGTCAGCACGGCGTTGCTACGGCTACAGCCTGCGCGCTTTTCGGTCTGGAATGTCAGGTCTACATGGGCGCGGAGGACGTTGAAAGGCAATCCCTGAATGTCTATCGAATGGAGCTTTTGGGCGCAAGCGTTATCTCTGTAAGTGAGGGCACGTCCACCCTGAAAGACGCTATCAACGCCGCTATGCGGGACTGGGCGGAAAATATTGCAACAACATTTTACTGTATCGGCTCCGTTATGGGACCTCACCCCTACCCTGCTATGGTTCGTGATTTCCAGAAAATCATTTCCGAGGAAATACGTTCCCAGCTTATGGAAAAAGAGGGCAAGCTTCCCGACTGCGTTGTTGCCTGCGTAGGCGGCGGCTCTAACGCAATGGGCGCGTTTTACGATTTTATCGGGGACGAAAGCGTCCGTCTTGTGGGCGCGGAAGCCGCAGGTCTTGGCGTTGACACCGACAAGCACGCCGCTACCGTAGCTCACGGAACAATGGGAATTTTCCACGGTATGAAGTCGCTTTTCCTGCAAAACGAGTTCGGTCAGATAGACCCTGTTTACTCCATTTCGGCGGGACTTGACTACCCCGGAATAGGTCCCGAACACGCTATGCTCCACAAAAAAGGACGTGCGGAGTACGTTCCCGTTACCGACGAAGAAGCTGTATGCGCGTTTGAGTATCTTTCACGTGTGGAGGGAATTATCCCAGCGATTGAGTCCGCACACGCTGTTGCAGCGGCTTTGAAGATCGCTCCGAAAATGGGTAAAGACCAGATCATGGTAATAAACATTTCGGGACGCGGCGACAAGGACGTTTACTCGATAGCACGCTACCGCGGCAAAAATGTGGTAAATTCCTAAGGAGGTCAGGAAGATGAACAGAATTGAAAAAGCTCTCGCTGAGCTTAAAGATAAAAACGAAAAAGCGCTGATAACGTTTGTTACGGCGGGCGACCCCGACCTTGAAACCACTGAAAAGCTTGTGCTTGAAATGTTCGATAACGGCACGGACATTGTGGAGATAGGCGTCCCCTTTTCCGACCCCGTTGCCGAGGGCAAGGTAATTCAGGCGGCAAGTCTGCGCTCACTTTCCAACGGAACAGACCTTACGAAAATTTTCGGCACGGTGGAAAATCTCCGCAAAAAAACCGACAAGCCGCTTATACTTATGATGTACGTGAACACTATTTTCCGATTCGGTACGGAACGCTTCTTCAAGCTTTGCCGCGAAAAGGGCATTGACGGCGTTATCGTCCCCGACCTGCCCTTTGAGGAGCGGGACGAGATACGCTCCTTTGCGGAGGATAACGGAATTATTCCAATAAGCTTAGTTGCTCCCACGTCCCACCAGAGAATAGAGAGTATCGCCTCCGACGCACACGGATTTCTCTACTGCGTTTCGTCCACGGGCGTAACGGGTACGAGAAGCAAGTTCTCCACCAATTTTGACGAATTTTTTGGAGAGATCAAAAAGAGCTGCAAGGTTCCCGCAATGGTTGGCTTCGGTATTTCAAATCCCGAACAGGCGGCGAAAATGGGAAGCTACTGCGACGGCGTTATCGTTGGAAGCGCAGTGGTGAAAATT
>CAMWVO010000017.1 GCA_947177695.1 uncultured Clostridia bacterium | reverse complement strand
TAAGTGTAAGGCTCTCAACCTCGTCGTACATCATAATGGTTTTGGCAATGTCGTCAAAGCCGCAGTCTGCTTTCGGAGTTACCTTGACCTCGATGAACGCGGTAACGTTGTCCTCGTCGGCGTCGTCGGCAACTATCGCCGAGTAGCCCTTGATAACACCGCTGTGTTCGTATTCCTTGATTTTTTTCCCGACCTCCGCTTCGGACATACCCGTCATGGCGGCAAGCTCTTTGCAGGAAAGGCGCGCGTTCTGTTTAAGAAGCTTTATAAGTGTATCCATATTTTTCCTCCCGATTTTTTCCGATGTCACTGTTAGGCGTTCGGCATATACTAAAACATATGCCGCGCACTTTCGTATTTCGGAAAATAATGTATTAATTATACTACAAAATCAAGCGTTTGTCTATATCTTTATGAAAACAGGCTTTCTTTCTTTGAAAAAGCACAGCTTGTCAAAGCCGGCTTCGAGAGCAAGCTCCGTTCCCTCGCGTATTCCCTTGCCCAGATCGTCGGTGCAGTGCGCGTCCGAGCCGACGGAAAGTATCTCTCCGCCCATTTCTCTGAACAGCTTTACCCAGTACAGATTGGGAAAGGTCTGACCGTATTTCTGTCTGAGACCGCTGGTATTGATCTCAATGCCCTTGCCGTTGCGGACAAGAAGCTTAAAGCACTCACGTATCAGTTCCTCATAGGGGGACATATCAACCTTGATGCCTTTGTCGCCCTCAATATAGCGAAGCGGGTAGGTGATATGGGCGAGAACGTCAAATTTATCCCATTTGCAGAGCTTATACATATCCTCGTAGTAGCTTGCGAGCAGTTTGACGATATCCTCTTTGTCATAGTCGATAAAGGCAAAATCGTCCTTGGCGTGGATCTGGTGTATCGAGCCGATGACAAAATCAAGCCGCTTGTCGGAAACTACGGCTTCTGAAAGTCCGAAATCAAAGGGAGCTTGTCCCAGCTCTATGCCGCAGATCAGATTTATCTTTCCCGCGTATTTTTCTTTCAGCATGGTGTTTTCAGCCATGGAACGCTCGAAATCCCGTCCGAAATCGTATGTATCGTACTCGTTGGGTTCGACGCCGTAGTGCTCTATCGAAAACCATCTGTTTATCTCGCAGTGGTCGGTGAGGGCATAGGCGGTCAAACCCTTTTCACAGGCGGTCTTGACCATTTCCTCGGCGGGAGAGCTTCCGTCGGGACTGTTTGTTGAATGTGTGTGACAGTCGATAAGATTCATTTGCTGACATTCCTTTCGTGTGTATGTGGTTTGTTTTCTTTATTATACCACATTATTCCTGCGGGTAACATATATTTTTCTGAATATCCCGAAATTTCGGCAATACTTCTAAAATGCAGGTCGTTCAAAATGTCTGAATAATAATTTTGACTAAAAAATTTTTTCGGCAGCGGCAGAATTATTGTTGAAAATCCGCATTGACAGAAGCGCAGGTTTATGCTAAAATACTAAAAGCGGACAATTGATAAAGTCAGTATTGTCGGCTATAAAAATTAATATTGCATGAACGACACACGTTGCGCTTTGGCGCGTAAATCTGATCACGGTACACGGCCGTTATCAGATTTACGTACATTGTTGCTACGTGTTTTTTTGTGCGCTTGAAAGGATAGTTGATATTATGCCGAGAAATAAGTTTCAGCGAATGATATTCGCTCTCATCACCGTTGTGATAACGGTACACGCCTATGTGTTCTACAGCCTGTATGTGGTGAACGGAAGCGTCCTTATGGAAGCAAGCGGCGAGAGCGGTGTTATTGCTGCGATAAACGCTATGGGCGGCGTCTATATGTGCGGAGCGAACGTTCCCATATGGGCGGTGGTGCTGGTGGAATTCGTTTTCGCTTATCTGCTTGAAAACATTATGGGAAGTCCGTTTTCATTCAAGCTTGCCTGCAAGGTTTTCAATCCTAGGGAAACTCACCCAGTTATTTTTGAATCCGCGATAATCTGCGCGACAGTAGGACTTATGTGTCCCGCAATGAGCTTTATTGCCGCTTTCCTGTATTATCCGTACTATGCGGGATTTAACTTTATTACATTGCTGGCTAACTGGCTGAAGCTGGTATGCTTTAACTTTCCGTTTGCGTTCTTTACACAGCTTTTCTTTATCCAGCCTCTTGTACGCACCATTTTCAAGCTTCTTTTTCGCAAAGATATCGAAGCGAGAGAAAGCGTAAACGTCTGATTGAAACGTAGGACGTATCCGAGCAAATATGTTTTGTTCATATTTGTAACATATTTGCCTAAAAATTACCGTATATTTTGTGAAAAAACACATAAAAATTACCTGCTTTTTTGTCTGATTTTTGCCTTTTATTTTTACAGAAAATGTGATATGATAATTATATCTTTTGTTTTTATTTGTATTTTATCGGAGGTTTTATTGATGAGAGCAGTTGTTACGGTAATCGGTAAGGATACGGTCGGGATCCTCACAAAGGTAAGCGGCATTTGCACCGAATATAACGCCAACGTTATCGAAGTTACCCAGAGCGTTCTTCAGGATATGTTCGCTATGATAATGCTGGTGGATATTTCCAAGCTGAACAAGGATTTTACCGAGCTGGTTACCAGAATGACCGGTCTCGGCGAGGAGCTGGGGCTTCAGATCCACACCATGCATGAGGAAATATTCGAGTCCATGCACAGAATTTAACCTTTGATAGGAGACTGTCTATGATCAATGTTCATGATATACTTGAAACTATCCGTATGATTCAGGACGAATGTCTTGACATACGTACAATAACTATGGGAATTTCGCTTCTCGACTGCATTGACAGCGATATCGACAAGGCGTGCGATAAGGTTTACGACAAGATAACCCGCTGCGCTCAGAACCTTGTCAGAGTAGGCGAGGACATCGAAAAGGAATACGGTATACCTATTATAAATAAGCGTCTTTCGGTTACGCCTATCGCCATCGTTTCCGCTGCCTGCAATGCAAGTCCCGTTAAGTTTGCTCTCACTATGGAGAAAGCAGCTAAGACCTGCGGCGTAAACCTTATAGGCGGTTATTCCGCACTGGTGCAGAAGGGCTTCTCGGCGGGAGACGAAAGGCTTATTGAGTCTATTCCCGAAGCTCTGGCTTCAACTTCATGTGTATGCTCATCGGTAAACGTGGGTTCTACAAAAACGGGTATAAACCTTGACGCCTGCAAAATTATGGGTAGGATAGTTAAGAAAAGCGCGGAGCTTACTGTTGACAATCAGTGCTTCGGCGCAGCTAAGCTTGTGGTGTTCTGCAACGCGGTAGAGGATAATCCCTTTATGGCAGGAGCTTTCCACGGCGTGGGCGAGCCCGACTGCATTATCAATGTAGGAGTTTCGGGACCGGGCGTTGTGCGCTCTGTTCTGAGAAAATATCCCGATGCAGACATTACGGGCATTTCCGACGTTATCAAGAAAACGTCATATAAGATAACCCGCGTTGGACAGCTTGTGGGTGTTACGGCTTCGGAGAGATTGGGCGTTCCGTTCGGTATCGTAGACCTTTCTCTTGCGCCTACTCCCGCTGTTGGAGACAGCGTTGCTCATATTCTTGAAGAGATCGGTCTGGAAAGGTGCGGAGCCTGCGGAACTACTGCTGCACTGGCGTTGCTTAACGACGCGGTCAAAAAGGGCGGCGTAATGGCTTGCTCCAGAATAGGCGGTCTTTCGGGTGCGTTTATTCCTGTTTCCGAGGACGCAGGCATGATCGAAGCTGCCGAGTGCGGCGCGCTGTCCATTGAAAAGCTTGAAGCTATGACTGCTGTATGCTCGGTGGGTCTGGATATGATCTGTATTCCCGGAGATACTACAGACGACGTTATTTCCGCGATAATTGCCGACGAAGCCGCTATCGGAATGGTAAACGGCAAGACTACCGCGGTAAGGGTCATTCCCGCTATCGGAATGAAAGAGGGAGACGTTCTCGACTGGGGCGGACTTTTCGGAAAGGGTCCCGTAATGAGAGTTAATACCTATTCTCCCGCTAAGTTTATAAGCAGGGGCGGACAGATTCCCGCGCCGCTTCACAGCCTTAAAAATTAGTTTCGGAAATAGTCCTGCCGTTTTGCTTCGGCAGGATTGTCCGCGTTTGGAATCGGAAAGGGTGATCGAATGGAAAATATTATCACAAGCATTCTTGACATTGAACAGGACGCCAAAACACGTCTTGAAGAAGCTGTTCGGCAGAGGGATAAGATCATTGCCGACGCCGAAGCCGAAAAGGACAGGATCATTGCCGAGAAAATAATCGAAGCGGAAGAAAAGGCTGCGCAGGTCAGTCTCGGTGAAAAGAAAAAGACCGATGAAAAGCTGGCTGAGATAGAATCGGCAATGGCAGACGAAATAAAGCGTCTTGATAAGGTGTATGAAAAAAATCATACAGAGTGGGAAAATAATATTTTCAACGCCGTTATCGGCGGTTAACCGACTTTTATTTTTCGGGAAAGGAGAGCCTTTGCCGTGCAGAAAAAGTATAATGCTACAGTGGCAAAAATAATGGCTGTCTACGGGAAGCGCCTTACGCAGCAGGATTACACGGAAATGATGAACAGGCAGAGCGTTGCCGACGTTGCCGACTATCTGAAAAAAAATACTTACTACAGCAGGCTTTTAGCTTCTATAGATACCAACACCATTCACAGAGGAATGTTGGAAAATCTCCTGCGCAGAAGCGTTTTTGAGACCTATATGAGAATTACGGGCTTTGAGCATATTTCAAAGCAGCAGTTCTACAATTACAAAATAATTCAGACGGAGATCGACGAAATTTTAAGGTGCATACGCTGTATAAACGCAGGCTCGGACAAGCTGATACAGGACGTTCCCGTTTATATCAATCATCTCACGTCTTTTGATCTGCTTGAGCTTGCGAAGATAAACAGTTTTTCCGATTTGCTTGAATTTATACGCAAAACGCCTTATTACGTAGTTCTGAAAAATATTTCTCCCAACGAGGACGGAAAGGTAGACGTTACGAGGTGTGAAACGCTGCTCAGGAACTACTACATCAATATGCTGAAGGAGACTGCGGATTCGGGAGGCGGTGACGCCGAACAGTTCAACCGTTTCCTTGAAGCGGAGATAGACCTGATAAACGTTATAAATTCATACCGCCTTACCGCTTATTTCGGCGAGTCCGAGGAGGAGATCGAAAAGGATATGCTTACCTTTTACGGCAGGATCACCGCCGAAAGACACCGGGAGATATACAGCGCTCCCAATGCGGAAGAATTTATAAGACGTTTTTCAAAGACCTATTACGGCAGGCAGATGATACGGAACGGATACGATATATCCAATATCGAGCAAAGCGTCCGCAGGCTGAGACACAAGTACGCAAGAAGCGTTCTCAGACGTTCCGGCTCCGCTCCGCTGAGCGTGTACGCGTTCTTCTTCCTGCTTGAGACGGAAGTTCAGAACATCATTAGCATTATCGAAGGCATACGATACGGCGTTGAGAGCAATATGATCGCGTCGCTTGTTATAACTTAGGGAGTTTTCCCTTACCTAATATAAAGAGGTGACAGTCAGATGTCTATTGAAAAAATGGAATTTGTGAACATTTCGGGTCATACGAAAGACCTGAACGCAGCGCTTGTCAAGCTTAGCGAATGCGGCTGTTTTCACATCGAGTCGGCTTCAAAGGTCGCCAAAAAGAAAAGCGGATATACCACTCTCAAAGAGGAAAATCCCTATACACCGCTTCTCAAAACGTTGAACGAAATATCCGCTCGGTCGGGAATATCGTTCAAAAGCATGGATTTTTCCGATGTGGAAAACGACAGCCTTGCTTCGCTGGAGAAATATCTTTCGGAGGTGAGTGATACTCTTGACGAGTACAAAACTGCCGAAAGACAGGCGAGGGAACAGCTTTCTGTCCATGAACAGGCTATGTATCAGGTGGATCACTTACAGGGAATTACCGCCGACTTTCAGCAGATATTCCACTGCGAGTACATCAAGATACGTCTGGGACGGCTTCCCGCAGACAGTTTTGCCAAGCTCCCGTTTTACGACGACAAGCCGTTTTTCTTCATTCACTTTAGTCAGGAGCAGGAGTATTACTGGGGAATGTATCTTGTCCCCGCCGCTTACCTTGACGAGGTTGAGGAGATATTCGACGAGCTTTATTTTGAGAGGACCCGTATTCCCGATTTTGTTCACGGTGACGCTGAAACGGCGTCCTCGGAGCTTCACCAAATGGTCGAGGAGGACAAAAAGGAGATCGAGAGATGCGTAAAGCAGCTGAACGAATTTATGCTGCTGAAAACGGAAAAGCTCTGCAAGATATTTTCCCGTCTCAAAACTCAGCACGATAACTTCGATCTGAGGAACAAAGCGGCGATAGTTAACGACAAGTTCTGTATTGTTGGTTTTGTCCCGAGAAAGGATTCGGAGCATTTTGCCGAAATGCTTGGCGATATTGAAAGCGTTGAGGTCACAATGCAGCACGCGGACGTGAACGGAAAGCTCCCGCCGCCCATAAAGCTGAAGGACAACAGTTTTTCAAAGCCGTTTTCATTGTTTGTGGAAATGTATGGTCTGCCGTCCTATAACGGCATAAACCCGACAAATTTTGTAGCGATTACCTATATGCTGCTGTTCGGCATAATGTTCGGCGATTTCGGACAGGGCGTCGTACTTGCAATATTCGGTGCGCTGATGGGCAAGTTCAAAAAGTGGGCTATGGGTCCGATAATTTCAAGAGTGGGAATTTCGGCAGCGATCTTCGGTTTGCTTTTCGGAAGCGTTTTCGGTTACGAGGAGCTTCTCGATCCGGTGTACGAAAGACTTGGCATATCGTTCCTGCCTATCAAGGTCATGGAAAACGTTGCGCCGATACTTGTGGCGACTATCGCGTTCGGCGTGCTTCTGATAATGATCTCCATACTGATAAACATTGTGTCCGGAATAAAAAACAAGGACTACGAAAACGCGCTTTTCAGCAATAACGGCATTGCGGGACTTGTGTTCTTCGGTTCTATACTCGGAGGACTGGTGGGCACGCTCCTCGGCGCTAAGGTATTCAGCGTTCCTTACGTGCTGCTTCTTATCGTTCTTCCGCTGGTATTGATGTTTATGAGGGAACCGCTCGCCTGCATGGTCAAAGGCAAAAAGTACAAAATGGAGGGCGGCGTGGTTGACTTTATCGCGGCGAACTTCTTCGAGGTATTTGAATTTCTGCTGAGTTATGTGTCCAACTCGCTGTCCTTTGTCCGTGTGGGAGGCTTTGCGATTTCTCATGCTTCTATGATGCTGGTTGTAATGGCTCTGGCAAAAGGAATGTCGGGCGCTGCTTCGCCTTTCATGGTAGTGTTCGGAAACGTTTTTGTAATGGGCATTGAGGCGCTTCTGGTCTGCATACAGGCAATGCGTCTGGAATTTTACGAGCTGTTTTCACGTTTTTATTCGGGCGACGGCGTACCCTTTACGCCCGTTAAAATAAACTATGACGAAACTATAGAATAATTGT
Source organism: uncultured Clostridia bacterium (assembly GCA_947177695.1). Taxonomy (GTDB): domain Bacteria; phylum Bacillota; class Clostridia; order Oscillospirales; family Ruminococcaceae; genus RGIG8773. Next base: position 6,447 of record CAMWVO010000017.1, on the reverse strand, counting down.
TTGGAGGATTTTGTTATGCTTATTTATTTTCTGATTCCCGCAGTTGTAGTAGGACTTCTTATGCTGCCTATCATTTCCGCAATCAAAAAGCGCAAGAGCGGCAAATCTATCAGGAACGCTTTTCTGGCAAATTTCTGTGCATTTTTCGGAGTAATGACTATCTGTGCCGTACTTCCTTTCGGACTGAATGCTTATGCAGCAAATGAAAATGACAGCGCTTCTGTTACTGCCGAAGCTGAGGAAGAGGACAAGGGCGGTACTGACGGACTGATGTATATTGCTTCCGCTCTTGCTGTAGGTCTGGGCGCTATCGGCGGCGGTATTGCTATTGCGGCAGCTGCTCCTGCGGCTATAGGCGCGGTAAGCGAGGATCCCAAGTCGTTCTCGAAGGCTCTGATCTTCGTTGCTCTGGGCGAGGCTTGTGCGCTTTACGGATTTATCGTTGCTTTGTGTATGCTGTTTGTTTAAAACGGAGGCTGTTATGCGCTTTTACTTAATAAGCGATAATGTGGATACGCAGATAGGAATGAGACTTGCGGGTATCGAGGGCGTTGTTGTTCATAAGCCCGAAGAGGTGCGCGAGGCTCTGCTTAGCGCGGCGGACGACAGGGACGTTGCGGTGATCCTCATTACCGAAAAGCTGGTAAAGCTTTGCAGGGAGCTTGTTTACGACTACAAGCTGAACCGCAGGCAGCCGCTTATTGTGGAAATTCCCGACCGTCACGCAACGTCGAACATCAACGGTACGATATCGAAATATATCGAGTCCGCTATCGGCTTAAAGCTGTAGACAATAACGGGTTTTGCCTGAAAGTGGAATTCTTATGGATAATATCAACAAAAAGCTGCAGGTGTTCATCGACGCGGTAAACGACGACATTGACGGCAAGGTAAACCGTATTCTTGCGGACGCTGAGAACAGAAAAGCATCCATTCTTGCGGAAGCGGAGAATTATTCGGCGGAGAAACCGTCCAAGAGCGCGGTATCGGGTTCCAAAAAGGACGGCGGCAGCTATGTCAGGGACGTTTCAAAGGCGGAGCTGAATATGAAAAAATCGGTCATAGCGCACCGTGATGAGCTTGCGGATAAGGTTTTTGCAGCTGTGGAAAAAAGACTTTGCGAGTTTCGCAATGATCAGAAATATGTTAATCTGCTGGTAAAAAATCTGCTGCTTATGCACGTTTCGGACGGCTCCGAGGTTTTCCTTGCGCCCGATGATATGAAGTACGCCGACACGCTGAAAAAGGCTATCCCGTCCTGCAATGCAAAATTTTCTCCTGACGAGAAAATACGTCTGGGCGGACTGGCTGTTTACAATGCCGAAAAAGGCACTATCGCAGACAGAACTTTCGACTCGGCTGTTGAGGAGCAAAGACGCACTTTCACGGGAAAAAATGTCTTTGCGGAGTAATGCGGGCATCATCTCTTAGTAAGGAGGTATGGATTTGAACACAATTTTTTCCATAAACGGACCTGTTGTCAAGGTGAGGGACACCAAGGATTTTTCCATGCTTGAAATGGTATACGTGGGCGAAAAGCGTCTTATTGGCGAGGTCATCGGCATAAGCTCGGAGGAGACTACCATTCAGGTATACGAGTCCACGACCGGTCTGAAGCCAGGCGAGCCTGTGGAAGGCAGCGGTATGCCTATGTCCGCAACGCTGGGTCCCGGAATTTTAACAAATATTTTTGACGGTATAGAACGTCCTCTGAAAAAGCTTGAGGAGCTGAGCGGCGCGTTTATTGCTGAGGGAGCTAACGTTCCTGCGCTGGATACATCAAAAAGATTTGAAGTTACTGTTACAGTCGAAGTCGGAGACCGTCTGGAGGGCGGACAGATATTTGCGACCTGTCCCGAAACGCCCGTTATAGAACACCGCAGCATGGTTCCTCCGAACGTTTGCGGAGAAGTCGTATGGACGGCTAAAAACGGCTGGTACAGAATTACCGACAAGATAGCCGAGCTGAAAACGGACGACGGAAAAACCGTAACGCTTACGCTGGCTCAGAAGTGGCCTATCAAGAAAAGCCGTCCCTTTAAGGAGAGACTGCCTATCAGTATGCCTCTTGTTACGGGACAGCGTGTTATAGACACTATCGCTCCTATCGCAAAAGGCGGTACTGCCGCTGTTCCCGGAGGTTTCGGCACTGGCAAGACCATGACCCAGCACCAGCTTGCAAAATGGTGCGATGCGGATATTATTGTGTACATCGGCTGCGGTGAGCGCGGTAACGAGATGACGCAGGTTCTTGAGGAATTTTCCGAGCTTGTGGATCCCAGAACGGGAAAATCCCTTACCGACAGAACTGTGCTTATCGCCAACACTTCCAATATGCCTGTTGCCGCTCGTGAGGCTTCCATCTATACGGGTATCACACTTGCAGAATATTACCGCGATATGGGTTATCACATTGCTATTATGGCAGACTCCACATCACGTTGGGCGGAGGCTCTCCGTGAGATAAGCGGACGTCTTGAAGAAATGCCAGCGGAAGAGGGCTTTCCCGCCTATCTGCCGTCGAGAATTTCCGAGTTCTACGAGCGTGCGGGATATGTTGAGACATTAAGCGGCAAAGAGGGTTCTGTATCTATCATAGGAGCGGTTTCTCCGCAGGGTTCGGACTTCTCCGAGCCTGTTACACAGAACACAAAGCGTTTTGTACGCTGCTTCTGGGCGCTGGATAAGTCCCTCGCGTATGCGAGACACTATCCCGCAATCAACTGGAACGACAGCTATTCCGAGTATATTGACGATCTTGCCGACTATTACGGTGAAAAGGTAAGTCCCGATTTTTTGGCGTACCGTCAAAGAATTGCCAATATTCTCCATGAGGAAAACAAGCTTATGGAGATCGTTAAGCTTATCGGTTCGGACGTTCTTCCCGAAGATCAAAAGCTTGTCATTGAGATCGCGAGAGTTGTTCGCGTGGGATTTTTGCAGCAGAATGCTTACCATAAGGACGACACCTATGTACCGCTTGAAAAGCAGTTCAACATGATGGGAATAATTCTGGAACTGTACGACAGGTGCGCCGAAGCGGTGAGCAGGGGAGTTACCGTAAGCGCAGTTACTGCTACAGGACTGTTTGAGAAAGTCATAAAAATGAAATACGATATCCCGAACGACAAGCCTCAGCTCTTTAAAGACCTTGCCGAGGAAATTTCAAAGCAGGTAAGCGTACTGGAAACGGAGGTCATATAGTAATGAATCTGCAATATGTTGGATTAAATGAAATTAACGGACCTCTCGTTGTGCTTGACGGCGTTGAGGGTGCGTCTTTTGACGAGGTCGTGGATATCCGTCTTGACGACGGTTCTGCAAGATTGGGACGTGTGGTTGAGATTTCGGGAAACAAAGCCGTTTTGCAGGTATTTGAGGGAACGAACGGTTTGTCCCTTAAAAATACAAGAACGCGTTTTATGGGCAAGCCTATGGAAATGCCTCTTTCTCCTGAAATTTTGGGAAGAGTTTTCAACGGCGCAGGCAGACCTGTTGACGGTCTGGGAGATATCTACGCCGAGAAAACCGCCGATATTAACGGAAAGCCGCTTAACCCTGTTTCACGTTCCTATCCGAGAAACTATATCCACACGGGAATTTCCTCCGTTGACGCGCTTATGACCCTTATCAGAGGACAGAAGCTTCCTATTTTTTCGGGTTCGGGACTTTCCCACAACAAGCTTGCGGTACAGATAGTACGTCAGGCTGAGATCGCGGAGGAAAGCGGTCAGGAGTTCGCTGTAGTTTTTGCGGCTATGGGCGTTAAAAACGATGTTGCGGACTATTTCCGCAGAAGCTTTGAGGAAAGCGGAGTTCTGCAAAGAGTTGCTATGTTCCTTAATCTTTCCAACGACCCGATCATCGAGCGTATCCTTACGCCGAGATGTGCGCTTACGGCAGCTGAATATCTGGCGTTTGAGAAAAATATGCACATTCTGGTAATCCTTACCGATATGACCTCCTATGCCGAGGCTGTCCGTGAGTTCTCCTCCTCAAAGGGAGAAATTCCCGGACGTAAGGGCTTCCCCGGATACCTGTATTCCGACCTTGCTTCGCTGTATGAGCGTGCAGGAGTTATAAAAGGCTCCGAGGGTTCAGTAACGCAGATACCTATTTTGACCATGCCTAACGACGATATTACTCACCCTGTTCCCGACCTTACGGGCTACATCACAGAGGGACAGATAGTTCTCGACAGGGGACTTGACCAGTCGGGAATTTATCCTCCGATCTCGGTTCTGCCGTCGCTTTCACGTCTGATGAAGGACGGTATCGGCGAAGGCTACACTCGTTCTGATCACTCGGACGTTTCCAACCAGCTTTTTGCCTGCTACGCAAAGGTTATGGACGCAAGGGCACTGGCTTCGGTTATCGGCGAAGATGAGCTTTCCGAGCTTGACAAGGCGTATATCGAATTCGGCAAAAAGTTTGAAAAGTACTTTGTAAGTCAGCGTCCTGACGAAAACCGCTCTATCGACGAAACGCTCGATCTGGGCTGGAATCTGCTTTCGCTGCTCCCGAAATCGGCTCTTGACAGGGTAAACGAAAAGGTTCTCAATGAAAAATACAATCCGAACACTGCTGAGCTGTTTGAGTAAAGTTACTCACGCAAAATAAGTTTTACGGGTGAAACTGTTATGGAAGGCAAATTGAGAAATATGACGTGTATTTATCTGTTGAAAGGAGAAAACATCTTTCTTCTTTATCGACAGGGCGGTAAAGTTGTCAATAATGTTTGGATAGGTTCGGCAGGCGGTCATTTTGAAAATGATGAATTGAATGACGCGAAAGCCTGCGTATTAAGGGAAATGAACGAGGAACTCGGTCTTGAGCCGTCGGACATTGAAAACTTAATGCTGCGTTATATTACATTGAGAAAAACCAATGGGGAGATCAGGCAGAATTATTATTTTTTTGCTGATATTAAAAAAGATTTGCGCGATGATTTGATTTCTAATGAGGGCGTATGCAAATGGTTTCATTTGGACGATATACATTCATTGGAAATGCCGCATACTGCAAAATATGTAATGGAGCATTACTGTGCGACCGGTCGGTATAACGATAAAACATATATCGGTATTTCAAATACTGACAAAGTAGAATTTTTTGAATTATCGGAATCATGACCGCAAGGCTTAAAATCAGTTTTTAAAATGCTTTAAAAGGAGGTCGTATTTATGGCTGACCAGGTTTTTCCGACCAAGGGAAATCTTCTTAATACCCAAAAATCTCTGTCGCTTGCGAAGCTTGGATATGAGCTTCTTGACAAAAAGCGCAACATTCTGATACGCGAGCTTATGACACTGGTGGATACCGCAAAATCTATCTGCGGAACTATCGACGAAACTTATGTCAAGGCTTACTCCGCGCTCCAGATGGCGAATATCGCAAGGGGAGTTATCGAAAATGTTGCAAACGCTGTCCCAGTTGACAACACGCTTCAGATGTCCTACAGAAGCGTAATGGGCTGCGAGCTTCCGACACTTACCATAGAGCAGAGAAAGCCCGTACTCAACTACGGCTTGCAGAATACCGACTCTAATGTGGATCAGGCGTACATCTGCTTTGAAAAGGTAAAGTACATGACCGCCGTCCTTGCCGAGGTGGAGAACAGCATTTACAGGCTGACAAACTCCATACGCAAGACCCAGACAAGGGCAAACGCTTTACAGAATATCGTTATCCCGCGGTATGAAAGCGTTGTCAGATATATCACAGACAACCTTGAAGAAAAAGAGCGCGAGGAATTTTCGCGCATGAAAGTCATCAAGGCTCAGAAGCAGCGCAAGAAAAAGTACACCGTGAAAAGCAAATCAAGAATATAATTACCGACAAATGAGACCCCCGCGGCTGAATTACTCAGCGGCGGGGGTGTTGTCTTTATTTTTTTGTACCACGGCAAATGCCTGCCGCAGAGAGGATACTCCGTAGATGTGCATATTGTACTTGCTTGGGTCTATGCTTCGCATGGACTGTTTCGGGATAATGCACTCGGTAAAGCCCAGACGTTCGGCTTCCATTATTCGCTGTGAAATGTTGGAAGTGTTTCTTACCTCTCCGCCCAGACCGATCTCTCCAAAAGCAATAAGCTTATCGTTTATCGGTACGTCGTAGTAACCGCTGTAGATGGCAAGGGCTACGGGCAGGTCTCCCGCAGGCTCGTCCAGACGGAAGCCGCCCACAATGTTCAGGTACACGTCAAGAGTTCCGCAGAACATTCCGAGACGCTTTTCAAGTACGGCAATGATTATTGCAAGGCGATTATAGTCAAAGCCTGTGGCGGTTCTTTTAGGTGCGGAAAAGCTGCTTTTTGTCACAAGAGCCTGAACCTCCGCAAGAATGGGGCGGCTGCCCTCGATTATGCAGGCAACGCAGGTTCCTGATACCCCTGTGGGACGTCCCGACAAAAGCATAAGGGACGGGTTTTCAACCTCCTCCAAG